>JAYUFF010000127.1:0-7010 GCA_043738825.1 Schlesneria sp. | reverse complement strand
AAGCGCAAGCGAAGGTCAGCAGGAGTAGAACCTTCGCTTGCGCTTCAGGCTTCGATGTGACACTTCGCCGAAGAGCGGCGAGCTTGAGACGCAGGACTCACTCGTCCGTCGCCTTTTTCTTCGCTGCCTTCTTGGTCGTCTTTTTAGTCGCGGCTTTCTTGGCGACCTTCTTCTTGACGACTTTCTTTGCTTCGGCGGCGGGAGCGGCTTTCTTGGCGAAGCGGCCTCGACCTCGTTTGGTGGACGGACCTTTCGCGGCGCGTTCGGCCAGGAGCGGGATGGCCTCTTCGAGGGTGAATTGCAGCGGGTCGCGATCCTTCGGGATCGTGGCGTTCACTTTGCCGTGCTTCACGTATGCGCCGTACTTGCCTTCATAGACGCCGACTGGTTCCTCGTCGTCGGGATGCTTGCCAAGTTCCTTCAGCGGCAGGACGGGAGCCTTCGTCTTCTTCGCCGCGATCAGTTCGAGAGCTCGCGCGAGATCAACCGTCAGCACATCGTCGGTCTTGCCGAGCGACGCGAACATTTTCTCGTGCTTGACGTAGGGACCGTACATCCCGACGCCCGCATTCACGACGTGACCGGTCTCGGGATGATCGCCCAAGTGGCGCGGCAGGCTGAGGTACGCGCAGGCATCCTCAAACTTCAGCGTGGACGGATCGCGGCCCTTGGGAATCGAGACTCGCTTCGGTTTCGTGCCGTCTTCGCCGACTTCGCCCAGTTGCAGGTAAGGGCCGAACGGACCGACGAGCTGAAAAATCGGAAGGCCGGTTTCCGCATGCATGCCCAGCGATTGAGGCCCTCGCTGTTTGAGTTCGATCAGTTTTTCGGCGATCTCATTCGTCACGTCGCCGGGGGCCATGTCGGGCGGGAGCGACGCAGTGACCGGCAGACCGTCTCGTTCGGTTTCGAGGTACGGGCCGTACTTGCCGACTCGAATGCGAGGCGTGAGTCCGGCGAACTCCAGCGTGCAGGCGGTGCGGGCGTCGATGTTCGCCTCCTGCGACTTCACCTGCTCATCGAGTCCTTCCACTCCGTTGTAGAACAGTTGGAGGTATTCGAGGCGATGGCCGTCTCCGTTGGCGATGTCGTCGAGATCCTGCTCCATCTTCGCCGTGAAGCCGAGATCGACGAGACGTGGGAAATAGTTTTCGAGCAGCTTGGTGACGGCGAACGCGGTGAACGTGGGGATGAGCTGGTTGCCGGTCTTCGTCACGTACTTGCGGTCTTGAATCGTGCCGATGATCGAGGCGTAGGTACTCGGCCGACCGATGCCGTCCGCTTTGAGTGCTCCCACCAGCGTGGCTTCTGTGTAGCGAGCGGGCGGCTTGGTCTCGTGGCCGACGGCGTCGAGAGCCTGGCAACCGAGCGTGTCTCCCTCGGTGAGGGGCGGCAGCGCCGACTCGGTGTCGTCGAGCGCGGCTTCGGGATCATCGACCCCTTCGACGTAGGCTCGGAAGAAGCCCGCAAACTCGACGTGACGTCCCGTCGCGCGAAACTCGGCTTCTCCCACGTGAATGATCGCCGTTTGAAAGCGAAGCTGGGCCTCGGTCATCTGGGACGCCACCGTTCGCTTCCAGATCAGCGCGTACAGCGCGGCCTCGCGTCCGCCCAAGCCATGTTCCTCGGCCGTCTTCATCTCCGTCCCGGCTGGACGAATGGCCTCGTGGGCCTCCTGCGCGTTCTTCGTTTTCGTCGTGTACTGACGCGGCTCGGGACTGAGGTATTCATTGCCGTACCGGGTAAGTACGCACGACCGCGCCGCCTTGAGCGCCTCCTGTGACAGGTTCACGCTGTCGGTTCGCATGTAGGTGATGAGGCCCTCTTCGTAGAGCCGCTGGGCGGTTTGCATCGTCTCTCGCGCCGACATCCCCAGTTTGCGATTGGACTCCTGCTGGAGTGTGCTCGTTTCAAAGGGGGCGTACGGCTTGCGAGTCTGCATCCGCGTCTCGACCGCCGCGATCTTCCACGGCTGAGTCTTGAGGCGGGCTTCGAGTTGCTTGGCCGTGGCCTCATCGAGCAGCATCACATCGACGCCCTCTTTCAGGCGGCCGGTGTGCTCGTCGAAGTCTTTGCCGCTGGCCACTCGCTTACCGCCAACGGTGTTCAACGATGCGTCAAACGTCGCACCGCTGCTGGTGGCGAGAGACGACTTCAAATCCCAGTACGATCCCGACTTGAAGGCCAGCCGTTCGTATTCCCGCTGCACCAGGATGCGAACCGCGACCGATTGGACTCGCCCGGCTGACAGCCCCGGCGCGACCTTCTTCCACAGGAGCGGACTCAGCCGATAGCCGTACAGTCGGTCAATGACGCGCCGCGTTTCCTGAGCCGATACCAAATTCGTATCGAGTTCTCGCGTCTGGCTGATCGCCTCCTGAATCGCTTCCTTGGTGATTTCGGAGAAGACCATCCGCTTGACGGGAACTTTGGGCTGGAGCAATTCGGCCAGATGCCAGCCGATGCTTTCGCCTTCGCGGTCTTCGTCGGTTGCGAGAATGAGTTCATAGGACTCTTTGAGAGCGGCCTTCAACTCGCTGACGAGTTTCTTCTTTTCTTTCGGGACGATGTACAGCGGCTCGAAGCTGCTGGTGACGTTCACGCCGAGGTTGGACCAGCTTTCCTTTTTGACCTCGGCCGGAATCTCACTGGCGCTGGAGGGCAGGTCGCGCACATGGCCCATGCTGGCCATGACGATGTAGTCGCTGCCGAGATACCCGCCGATCTTCTTCGCCTTGGCGGGGGATTCGACGATGACCAGTCTCTTGGTTGGTTTGCCTGCCACTGTGGGTTCCAGTGAGACTCCGCATCGGGCGGAGGAGGTATGAACGGTGAGGGATGAAGGATCAGAGATGCAGGATGGGGTACTGAGTCAGTCAGCAGATTTACACCGAGTCCCTCATCCTGCATCTCTGATCCCTCATACCTCCTGCTTCGCTTCTCTTGTGCGGTCAATCGACATGGCTACAATGCCGCCCGCTTGCGCGGAGACTTCCAATAAGGGATTGTGCGCCGGTCTGTCAAGCGTTGCTGTCTGGTGTGAGGCTGCCGTTGCGGTTGGTCTTGCCCGCTCGCAGGACCGGTGTTTGAGCAAAGGAGGCCTTGATGATCAACAAGTTTTCTGAATCCGTCCGACGCAACCAGAAGCAATGGATGGTGGTCATCACCATCTTGGCGGTGTTCTCGTTCGTCTTTGACGATCTGATCCGCGGTGCCGGTTCGAAGATGCCGAGCGGCAACATAATTTTCATCGCGGTCTTTTGCGCGGCGGGCATGTCGATCCTCGGCTATCGGCGCGGCAAGACGACCGAGTTTGGCCTGACGGGTTTGGTGGTCGGCGGATTGGTCGCCTATCTCGGCATGAAAGCCGCCGGGCCGCCCGTGGTCGTGCATACGAACGTCCGCAACTTCACCAGATTGGACCTGAATCTGCTGAGGTCTCGCCGCCAACGAGCCGAACAATTTCTGACGGCCGCCGTGAAAAAGATTGACAAGGGACAATCCGCACCGCGCTTCGGTCAAGTGGATGATTACTCGATGGTTTCGTTCGCACTGATGCACACGGAAGCCCGTCGCATGGGGGTTTCCGTCACCGACGAGTCCGTCAACCAGTTCTTGTCCCGCGCCACTCAAAACAAAATGACCGCCAAGAATTACAACGAGACTCTGCACGAAGTGGGCATGACCGAGATCGAGTTGTTCACCGTTGTGCGCGGTGAACTCGAAGTCCAGATGGTCGCTCAATTGATCTCGACTCCGGCGGACGCTCACCCGACGATGATGCAGTTCACGCGCGGCGCGTACTCGGGCCGCATCGCGCGTCAGACACCCGAACAACTGTGGCAGTCGTTTTGCAAGATGCACGTGCGCCAAGCCATGACCACGGTCGCAGTCCCCGTCGCAGACTTCGTCGCGCTGGTGCCGGAGCCAACCGAAACTGAGCTGCATGCCTTCTTCGACAAGTACAAGCACGGCTACGGGGACGAGCAGGGGACTCCGGGCTTTCTCGAACCTCCAAAGGTGCGGCTCGCCTACTTGGCGGTTTCCAATTTGGAAGCCTATGAGAAGCAGGTTCCCAAAATCACCGATCAAGAGGTTGTCGATTATTATCTGACCAACAAAGAGTCCTACCGGATGCTCGATCTTCCCGAGCCGGGTTCAAAGCTGCCCGACTTGATGCAAGACCCCACCTCGAACGGATCGGCCCCGGCAGACGCCACTCGGGCAGAGAACACGGACCACGAGAAAGCCGCCGCTCCTCCAACGGATGCCGTTCCCGAGACCAAGCCCCCCGAGACCAAAACCGACGGAGACCAGCCGGCCGTACCTGAGAAACCTGCGACACCAGACAAGCCCAAGGTTCCTGCCGACAAAGAGGGTGACGCCAAGGGTGAGTCCCCGTGTGACGATGAGCCGGTTGCCGACAAGCAAGCGGTGCCGCCCGATGCCACAGTGCAGCCTGAGACCGCCGCAGCCGAGGCGGTGGAACCGCCAGCCAAGGCAGACGACAAGTCGCCTCCCGCGCCGGCACTCCCGGGTGACGACACGACCGCCGACGCAACGGCTCCGCAGAGTGGAACGGGTCCGGGAACTTCCGCCTCGAACTCGTTGCCCCTGCCTCCGCCGGTCGCCCGGTATCGGGAACTCGATGAGGACTTGAAGGATCAGATTCGCCAAACCATCCTGCTCAACAAAGCGCTCCTCAAAATGGGTGAGACTGCCGACAAGGCGCTGGAGATGATGATGGAGTTGAGCCTGAAGTACATGGCGCTCGACCCCAAGGAACGCGACAAGGCGGCGGGAAAATACGCCGAGGAATTGAAGGCGTATGCCGAACAGCACGGCCTCGAATACAAGGAGACCAAGGAGCTGTCTCGGTTCGAGTTGATGACCACGCTCGATGAACCACTCAGTGGTGCCACCGACCCTGCAACGGGAGCGAATGCTGCTCGCACGCCGATTTCGGTGGTCGATGAAGTCTTCACCATGGAAGACTCGGGCCGCAGGTATCGCCTGTCGGTCTACTCACCGCGGCGTGCCGATACCCGCGGCGCGCGATACTCCTACTGGAAGATTCTCGAAGTCCCGGCGAAAGTTCCCGAACTGAAGGACGCCATCGTCCGCAAGAAGGTGCTCGACGCCTACAAGTTCGAGAATGCCAGGCCACTCGCCAAAAAGCGGGCCAACGCACTGGCCGAATTGATGAAGGATGGCAAGGCCGACATCGCGGCCGCTCTGTCGGGACAGACAATCAACGGAACGACCGATTCACCAGCCGCCACGATTCGTGAGACGCCCAAATTTTCGTGGCTGCGGCTCCCGCACAGCCTGCCGCAATTCGGACTGCAACAGCCCGTCCAATCGACCATTGAGGGCATCAGCCAACCGGGCTACTCGTTCATGAAAACGGTCTTCGATGAATTGGGGGATGGCGAGGCGGGGGTCGCCGTCAATGCTTCGCACACATCCTATTTCGCCGTGCGGGTTCACGACCGTGATGGGTCCGTGGCCGAAGGTGATGGAATCGTCACGCTGCATGATCTGCAGACTCGATTCTCGCGTGAGCAGTTCACGGGTTCGGATTACTTTATCACCGCGTACGAGTTCATCGGAGCCGGGATTCAACAGGACATGGATTACCGCTGGCGCGAGGGCTTCCGCAAACGATACGGCATCGAATTCGAGAAGACTGCTGCGAACGGAGCCGACGAGGAATGATCGACCGACTCACACCCACCCGAAGCATGAGCGAGGGACCGCGAGCCGATTCCCTCGCTCACGCTTCGGGTGAGTTCGAGTTTTTCCATATTTGGAGTGCGGGGATTCATCACCGCTTTCCTTTCTTTGAGTCTCGCAGCGTTTTTGAAAACCTACGTGGTGACTGAACCTTTCAAAAATCACGGCGGCAGGAGAAAGGAAAGCGGCAATCAATTGTCGCAGTCCAAATGAAATGGCAAAAGTCGAGATGAGTGTGAGTGAAACAATTCCTGCCGCTCGACTTGCTGGACAATCTCCAACGAGGCCAGTAAAGAGTGCGTATTGTGCCTCGCCGGGGGCGCGTGTTTTCCTGACCTGCTTTCGTGAAATGCAACTCCATGAGTGACACGTCAGGTGCGATGATCGAGGCCGTGGGCCTCAGTAAGCACTATGGTCCGTTTGCCGCGACACAGAACGTGTCGTTCTCGGTTCCGCGCGGGCAAGTGGCTGCGTTTCTCGGGCCGAACGGTGCGGGCAAATCGACGACGATGAAGCTGCTCACCGGGTTTCTGGCTCCCACCACGGGGTCGGCCAAAATTGGTGGCTTCGACGTGGCGACCGATCGTCTGAAGGCCGCTGAGATCCTCGGGTATCTGCCCGAGAATGGTCCGCTGTATCTCGAAATGACTCCGGGCGAGATCCTGAAGTTTCTCGGAGCGGCTCGCGGCATGTCGTCCGAACGTCTCAAGGAGCGGCTCGAATTCGTCGCGACCAAATGTTCGCTGAAGGGTGTGTGGGGCAAGCCGATCGCCAAACTGTCGAAGGGCTATCGGCAGCGAGTCGGCATGGCTCAGGCCCTGTTGCACGATCCCCAAGTTTTGATCCTCGACGAACCAACCAGCGGGCTCGACCCGAATCAGACTCACGACGTGCGCGAGTTGATTCTCAGCCTGGCCAAGACGAAGACGATCCTGCTATCGACGCACATTCTGCAAGAGGTCAAGGCGGTTTGCAGTCGCGTCATTCTGATTCACGAAGGGCGCGTGGTGCTCGATGGATCGGCAGATGATTTGGACCACGGTGGCCACGGCATGGAAGCGCGCTTCCGCCAACTGACCGGTTCGGGTCGGTAGGCTCTCGTGGTCGCCGGGCCATGCGTTGTATGAGACCGATGAGGCCCGTGAGTCGCATCCGTCTCATGTCTCCCCTGAAATGTCACCTGAGATTTTCTTCGAGGTTTCCCGTCGATGCGAAGTCATGTTGTCCTCGCGGTCTTTAAGCGGAACTTCTGGAGCTACTTCTCCGGAATGATC
>JAYUFF010000126.1:0-2660 GCA_043738825.1 Schlesneria sp. | reverse complement strand
ATCTGCACGGCTGGGCCAGTGACGATTCCACGCTCTACAAACTCCGGCGCATTGAGAGCCCGGAACAGAACGGCGCTGAGCAGCGGTGACGCCCTACGGCAAGTCGTTGCCACGCTGCTGCCTCACGGCCCCTCATCGAAGTCGAACTTCATTCCGGCCCGCAACACGTGAACCTTCAGATTGCGAGCGGCTGCCGGTTCGCCATCGACGAGCTTTTCGCGACTGGCCTGGCGGGCATCGATCACCGTGACGTTGTTGCTCCCGATCACTTCAAACTGTCGGCCGTGAACGATCACCGCGGTCTCTTCGTCGATGCCGACGCCGATCAGATCGGGATGGTCGAGGATCGCCAGCGTCAGCCGGTTGAAGCGGCCTTTCTGGAGAAAGTGCTGGTCCACGATGACCTCGGGCCACAGCGACAGGCCCTCCATCAGATACGGCGTCGAACCGGCCCGCAGGCCGTCGAGGTCCGAGCGTCCGCCGATCATGACCTTCGACATCACGGCCGCACCGGCACTCGTGCCACCGACGATGGCTCCTTCGCGATAGCGGCGGCGGATCGTCTCGGCGATGTCGGTTCCACGAATCGCGTTCATGAAGACTCCCTGCAATCCACCCGGCATCCAGATCAGATCGGCCTCGCGAATGAGCTTGATCGCGGCGGCAGGCTGCTGCACGTTGAGGAGCGTTACTTTGGCGGCCTTCGTCCGTTTCCAAGCCGCGAGTGATGCGGGGCCATACTCGGGATTGGCCTCGGCGATGAGTACGACCTTGGCCTTGGAGCCACCGGCCAGTTCGAGCGTCTTGTCCACGATGGCGGCCGTCGTCGTGCCACCGCCGACGACCACCAGACTCCCCTTCGCCGCCACATCCGCTTGAATCACTGAATCGGACTTCGCATCAGCCAGCAACGCGGCGGCAACAAACAGTGTCCACATGAGCCAGTCCCCTCGGAGCGCAGCGAGATGAAATCGACACCGCCTCGGACGCCACTCGCAAATCGTGGCAGTCCGAGGCGGGCGGAGTGTACCCGCAGTCCGAACAATTCGCCTAGACCGCGTATCGGAACTCTCGCGATGTTCAGCCGAGGCCGTTCCGGGTCGCGAGTGGCGAACCGTTCGTGCGACTGATAGAAACTATTGCACTGAACGCCACGATGACTAGCCCGACGCGCGAGCGAGGGCTGAACATTGGAACCAAGCGAAGCCCTCGCTCGCGCGTCGGGCTAGTTTGAAAAGCACACTTACTCAACCACACTCACCGCCGCACGAGGACCATCATGATTCACGTACTGGCTCAGATTGAAACCGTGCCCGGACACCGAGACGACTTCCTCGCCGAGTTCGCTCAGGTGGCGATTCTCGTCCGGCAGGAAGCGGGCTGCATCGAGTACGGAGCCGCCATCGACGTGCCGACCGGCATCCCGGTACAGAACTTCCTCGGCGAGACCGCCGTGATGATCGTCGAGAAATGGGAGAGCATCGACCACTTGAAGGCGCACCTCGTCGCACCCCACATGACGGACTATCGCGTCTGCATCAAGCCGTTCGTAAAAGGCGTGACGTTGCGCGTGCTGGAGCCGCGCGTGTAGACTGGCTGTTGTTCCGTCCAAACCGTGAAAGCGACCTCAATTGAAAGCGCCTGTCATGGCCGTACCGCAACAGAAGCCGCGACTGACCCCGGATGAGTATCTTGAATTCGAGCGTCAGTCCGAATTCAAGCACGAGTACTTCGACGGTGAGATCTTCGCGATGGCAGGCGGCACGCCCCAGCACAGCCTCGTCAAAACCAACGTGATCAGAGAGTTGAGCACCGCACTGAAGGGCCAACGCTGCACCACCTACGACAGCGATCTGCGAGTCTTGGTGGAAGCGACCGGTTTGCACACCTATCCCGATGCCAGCGTCTTCTGCGATGAATTGCAGTACGAGGCCGGTCGAAACGATGTCGTCGTCAATCCCACATTGCTGGTCGAAGTTCTTTCGCCTACCTCGGAAGCCTACGATCGCGGCAAGAAGTTTGGTCACTATCGCCAGATTCCTTCACTGCGCGAGTACGTGCTGGTCTGGCAGGATGAGCCTCGTATCGAGAGCTTTCACAAGAACGATCAGGGGGCTTGGGAACTGACCGAGGCTGCCGGGATAGACGCCAAACTGCCGCTGGCGTCACTCGGCGTCAGCCTGTCGTTGGGAGAAGTCTTCGACAAGGTGATGTTTGAGCCGGTCGTGATGCCGCCATCGCAACCGCCTCCCGTATGAGGCGTCGCGTTCGACGGTTCGTTGGACAAACGCAACCCACGAAGTGAACGAAATGGGATCGAAGATGAATCGCCGATTTGTCGTGTCATGGTTGGGCCTCTGTCTTGCCGTGACGAATCTCGCGGCAGCCGAGCGTTACACGGCGATGTTCGCGGACGGGCAGCGGGTCGAAGAGGCCGAGGTGCGCGAGTGGGTGGAAGCAACCTCGCAGCCGAAGATCGGCGGCAAGTTGATCTTTGACCCGGCCGTTCCCGCGCGGTGGATCATCGACCGGCAGCAGCCTCCCGGCGCGGAGGCCGCGATGTTTGTCGAGTTCTTCGGCGGCGACCGGCTCGCGGGCGAAGTCGTCTCGTTCCGGCCCGATTCGGGCACACCTTATGAGCATCTGCCGCCGCATCTCGT
>JAYUFF010000125.1:0-2661 GCA_043738825.1 Schlesneria sp. | reverse complement strand
GGTATCCGGTGAGCATCCACTGCGACGCCATGCCGTGCCCGGCATTCGTATGCGTCGCCGAGCGGACGACCGAAAACTTGTCGAACATTTTTGCCTGCTCGGGCAGTGCTCGCCGATCTCGATACCGGGGACGTTCGTCGCGATCGGCTTGAACTCGCCACGATACTCGGCGGGCGCGGTCGGCTTGAGATCGTACATGTCGAGGTGACTCGGCCCACCCGCCTGCCAGACGAGAATCACCGACTTCCGCTTCGACGAAACGCCCGCTTCCGCCGCAGCCGCCTCATGGCGCAGCAGGTTCGGCAGCGTCAGGCCTCCGATGGCCAACCCGCCCACGCGCAGGAAGTCCCTCCGATTCACACCGTCACACGTCCGCGCGTTCGATCCGAGAATGTCGAGCATGTTGGGCCTCGTCTCTTTGCTAACGATGTTGAGTTCGTCCGCTTATCAATACTAGCCCGACGCGCAAGCTGGGCTGAACCTTCGATGTGCATGAAGCCCTCGCTCGCGCGTCGGGCTAGTTAGGAAAGCAGGTCAGTGATTGAACAGAAACTCTTTGGAATTCACCAGCGTCCACAGTAAATCTTCGACGCCCTTACGGGGTTCGGGGTCGCGGTCGATGTAGCCGGCACCGGTGATGATCTCTCCACGGTTGGGGTAACGGGACAGCGAGGCGAGGTATAGCTCCTCTACCATTTGGTAGGTAGATCGTTTGGCCTCGAACAGCTTGGCGATGCGGGCGTTGCCGTTTTGGAGCTTCCCTTCGACTTCGTCCGAGTTGGCGAGGAGCAGCACCTGCGAGAGCGTTGCGCCGGTGGAGCGTTCGCATTCGCAGCCGCTCACCCGGCGGGGCCGGTCGAACGTGTCGAGGAAGTACGAACCGAAGCTCTCGTTGGGGAGATCGACCGCGCGGGCACTGGCACTCATGTTGCTAAACTGCGTCTTGGCACCGGTCGCCTGCTCGACGGCATCATGCATGACTTCGGCGGGGAGGCGGCGCGCGTAGTACCTCGCAAAGTTCTGCTGATCGCCGCGATTGTCGCTCGTCGGTTCGGACGACAACTGGTACGTCTGACTCTGCACCATCAGGCGGACCATGTGCTTCATATCGAGCTGATGATCGCGGAACTCGCGGGCGAGGGCATCGAGCAACTCGGGGTTCGACGGCGGGTTGGTCTCACGCATGTCGTCGATCTCGTGAACCAGGCCGCGTCCGTAGAAGTGGCCCCACAGGCGGTTGACCAGCGTCTTGGCGAAGAACGGATTCTCGGGCTTGGCCATCCAATCGACGAGGGCGTGTCGCGGGTCTTCCTCGGGAGTGAACTTGGCGACGGGGCCGTCGAGGTACTTCGGTTCCAGCCCCTTGCCGGTGATCGGGTTGATGTCGTTCATCGTGACGTTGGGCGACGTGTAGTACGGCGGCGGTTCGCCAAAACTCTTGCGACCGAGCCGTGTGTAAAAGCCAGCCAACCCGTAGTAGTCGTCCTGACCCCAGCGTTCATACGGGTGATGATGACACTTCGCGCATTGCAGTCGCTGGCCGAGAAAGACCTGCGCGGTGTCGGCCGTCGTCTGATGAAGCTGGTCGTCGCGAGACTGCCAGAACCAGTTGATCGCGGGTGCATCGGGCCACTCGCCGCTGGCGGCCACGATGCCGCGCACGAACTCGTCGTAGGGACGGTTCCGCGCGATCATGTCCTTCAGCCAGTTGTGAAACGCATACGAAGCCCGATCGGACCCGGCGAGGTTGGAGTTCCTCAGGATCGATCCCCACTTCAGCGCGAAGTAGGCGGGATAGTCGGACGACGCGAGCAACCTTTCGATCGCTGCGTTCCGTTTGTCGGTGGTCGCAGCCGCGTCGGACTGGAACGCGCGGACTTCCTCTACCGTCGGCAAGCGGCCACACAGATCAACGGTCACACGGCGCAGGAAGGTCGCGTCGTCACACGGCGGCGATGGCTTGAGACCCAGCTTCTTCCACTTCTCGGCGGCAAGCTGATCGATGAAGTTCTTCGGTGCGAAGTCGGGCAGGCTCGCGAGTGGAGCACCCTGCGGACGGAGGATTCGGCAGACGGCAACCTGTCCCATGTAGCGGGTCATGATGGCCGCCTCGCCCGTCGGTTCGTTGGCCGTGACGAGTCCGTCGTCGCTCACGACGGCGACGACATCCAGGTTGCTGCTGTACTCGGCTTCGCGCGTCACATCGCGGCGGCTGCCGTCGGAATACTCGGCCAGCACGGCAAGCTGTTGCTGTTCATTGGCGTTCATCACGCGCTCGCCCGGCGTCATGATGAGCTTCGCCACGCGAGGAGCATTCGGAGCCGAAGCCGGAGCACCCGCCTGAATCCACGAGAGGATCAGTCGATACGGTTCCGAGCCGGGTTCAATTCGTCGGCCACCGCCATGCGGCACCGCCGCCGTCCCCTTGAGCAACAGCAGACTTCGTTCGGGCGCGGAAGCCATCACGCGCCGCCCTCGCGCTTCTGTGACGAGGGCGTTGTAATCGTAGGCCGTGTCGAATCCGAACAGCGACAACTTGAAGCCGTTCTGTCCGCTGGCCTTGCCGTGACAGCCACCGGCGTTGCACCCGAAGCGACTCATCAGCGGTTCGATCTCGGTCGCGAAGTCCACGGGCCGCACCTGATCCAACCCCGAGACCTC
>JAYUFF010000124.1:0-2667 GCA_043738825.1 Schlesneria sp. | reverse complement strand
TCGGAATGCTCAACTTCCACCACTTCCGACGACGAGTCCTCGACCGATTCGGAAAAACTCAACCACAAGAATCAACATCCGTGGCGGAGAACCGTAATTTGTTTGCGGAGCTTTGCCCGACGGACCACAAATCCAAGCGAAAGGCTTCGCCACAAATTTCAGCACGGCTCCGCTTCAGCCCAATGTAGCCTTCATCGCTCCGCGTGAAGAAAGCCGTGTGCGAGTTCGGCGTTGATTGCCCAAACCACGTCTCCTCGTACTCGGCTGACTTCACGTGGAGCGACGAAGACTACTTGAAGGCAAATTCAAAACTTGTCTCATTCACAACAACTTTGGTAAACGCAGGTGTCCAAAGCGGTGTCGAGCCACCGCACCCCCAAAGGACGGGTGAACCAAAGTTACTCCAGCGAATGCAGCCCCTGCCGGCTGCGTTCTTCGTTGACGAGCAGCAGCGCGCGGTGTTCGTGCTTCAGAAACTTCACGAGTTGCGACGGAGTGACCCCGAGTTGCTCGGCCGATCCGGCGACGTGAGCGTTCCGCGAATGGAGTACGTCGAGCGCCTCGGCCAGGAGCGGTGCGAAGTCTTCGTGATCGGGACTGCACCCGATCTTGCCGCTGTGACAGCGCGATTTCCACAACGCGGTGGGAGCCGCCTCGGCCAGCGACGCCGTTCTGACAGCGAGAGCGATGTTCACTCGCAGCCGCGCCACGGCGACGTGGTGGTTGTCGTGCTGGCTGCGACGCTCGGCAGCCTGACCCTCGATTCCGGTCGGTGTGTGGAGCAGCACGACGGCCGATTCGGTCTTGTTGCGGTGCTGGCCCCCCGGCCCGCGTCGCCGCTCGTGACGAACCGTACACTCGCGCAGCAGCTTCTCCACCGGTTGCTGGACCGGATGCAGTGCGATGTCATGTGTCGGCTCCGACTTCATCGAGGGACTCCCGTTTGCAAATCGACACCGGAATTCTGACAATCCGCCCGTTCAATTTCTGCCCCGAGAAGCGGTTTCAAAACCAACCCGAAGCGTAAGCGAGGAACGATGCCACGCGGGAATCGCCGATGCCCTCGCTAACGCTGCGGGTTGGTGTTGTTTTTGAAACCGCCGTCAACAGATTCGGCTTCGCGGTCAACCCTCTCAAGGAGAATTTCAATGCGTCTGTGGAACCGTTCGCTTACTCTCGCCATCGCCTGCGTTTTGACGGCTGCCACGCTGCACGCCGCCAACGCAATCAACCTCGCCGCGCCGGAAGCCGAAGTCAAGAAGGATGAAGCGCCCGCCGCGAAAGAGACAAAGATCGAAGACATCACGCTCACGATTCCTGCGTCGTGGAAGTCCGAGCCGCCCGCCCACAAGCTGCGGAAGGCGCAGTTCAAGGTTCCGCCCGCCGAAGGGGACGAGCATCCGACCGAATTGGTCATCTCTTCCTTCCCCGGTGGTGGAGGCGGTGTCGATGCGAACCTCAAACGCTGGGTTGGCCAGTTCAGTGCCGAGGGCCGCAAGGTCAAGATCACGATGGGCGATTGTCCGCAAGGACAGTACTACTTCAGCGATGTGAGTGGCACCTACGAGTACACCGCCGGTGGTCCCTTCGCGGGAGGCAAGAAGGAACTGCGAGCCAACCACCGGTCGTACAGCGTGGTCCTCGTCACGAAGGAGAAAGAGGTCTACTTCCTCAGGCTGACCGGCACCGACAAGGCCGTCACCGCCGCAGCCGCCGGCTTCCGAGCCTCCTTCGGCGCGGACGCCAGCAAAGAGAAGGACTACGAGATCTAACGAGGCTTCGCTTCAGACCAACATAGCCATCATCGCTCCGCGTGATGAGCCTTTCACAAAGACACCTGGTTCCCGAAGGCTCATCACGCGGAGCGATGATGGCTACTTTGAGTGCTCGATCTTCGCGGTCTTGCGTTCGCGTTCGACCGTCTCCTTCCACAGTTGGCCTGACAGGCGTTCGACGATTTGCGGTCGGACGTCTTCCAGGCTGAGGTCTCCGGGTTGGCGTTCGGTCACTTGGATCAAGTGGACTCCAAACGGCGAGACGACCGGTTCGCTGATCTCATCCACCTTGAGAGCGAATGCGGCGCGAGTGACCGGGGCGGGAAGTTTGCCTCGAAAACCGAAGCGGCCCACATCACCGCCCTGCTCTTTGCTCGGAGCCTCCGAAGCTTGTTTGGCCGCGTCGGCGAATGATTGTTTGCCGGACGCGATCTGGGCGCGGAGGTCATTCAACTGCTTGGCCTTCGCGGCGACATCGGCTTCGCTCGCACCGGCCGCGAGCTTGAGGAAGATTTGCCGGGCGCGAAGCTGGGTGCCGTCGAGTTCCGCTCGATGCTTTTCAAAGTGTTCGCGAATCTGCGGCGTGGTGACGGTCTGTCGGATGTAGATCTGCCACGCGAGCGGCAGGGCCAACTCACTCTTGAGACGTTCAGGTGTGTAGCCGAGCTTCGCCAAAAACGCTTCGGGATCCTCGCCGAGTTTCTTCAGGACCGACTCGGCGTGCTGAATTTGAAATTGCACGTCGTCGGCCGGCGCGACGATTTTTCGTCCGGCCAGAAAGTCTCGCACGAGTTGCCGTTCGATCAGACGTTCGACAAGTTGCGGCTCGCGAGCGGCCCGGTCCTCGGGCTTCACCTGTTGAGTCGTCGCGGCGAACTCGACATCTCCCGCC
>JAYUFF010000123.1:0-7034 GCA_043738825.1 Schlesneria sp. | reverse complement strand
CAAGCCATTGGATCATGCAATCGACAATTGGATTTCATTGTGCGTAGCTGACTGGGGAATGGAACGGCAGTACGACGTTGATCGGATACCGGCGGATGACCACGACGCGAAGAATGCGTATGACGAATTGGTCGCGATGCGCGGAACCGATGAAGGCATTGTTGTGGTTTCTGTGCGCGAGTGATTTGTCCTGCCAACGACCAGGTTAACCCGCACGGACAAAGCGGCGCGGGGGACGAGTGACCTACGAATTCAGGACAGGCGTGGCAGGCCGTGAAGCCGCCGCTTTGTCCGTGTCGGGTTGAACCGCTTGTTGGGCGGCAGGTTGTTCGGACGGATCGTAAATCAAGCGATCTTTGAATTGCTCCTGATACTGCATGAGATAGGCCACAAGTTTTGCCGGATCGTGATCGCAACTCGCGGAAATGCGATGACGGATTTCGCGGATTTCATCGATGACGGGATCAGGGATTGGCGGGTTCATGATCGGCTCCGAGTAATTCGAGCGGCGTAACAAGAGCGGGAACAAATAGACCGAGCATGGAGTTGACACGACGAATGTGGCCAAACTTGTTGGCGTTGGCAATGTGAGCACAGTTCCAAGTCACGAGAAAATCGCACTTGTGAAACGACGCAATGGCCAAGTGGAGTGCGTCACCTGTCGGGTCTGCCGGCATCACTTTCTGCTGCACATAGGTTGCCGCGATCTCTGTGATGGCCTGTTCGATGGGTAGCAGTGGCAAATTTCGAATGAGGGACAATCGCAGTTCGCTGCGTTCAGGAATGCCAGCCGACAATTCATTGATGACGGCGGGGCTGGTCAGCAGTTCGTACTTGGCCGGAGCGTCATCCCACCATTGCCGAGTCCAATCCCGACGTGCGACAACGTCCGGCGTGGTTCGCAATTCGTGGTAGAAGCTGGGAATCGAAGTTTCGACGTACACGCGAGGCTTTTGCATGTTTGCAACATACCATTCGCGGCAATTTGTCGAAAGCCGCTGAGTTCAACGCGACGCTTCGTAGGCGGAATACAAATGGATGATCCAACCCAGCAGAATCACCCACAGGCAAACCGCCACAATGAAGTGACCGATTGCACGTCCGACGCGACCGAGTAGCAGTTGTCCAAGACCTGGAATGACCAGCGAAAGCATCGCTGGAACAAAACCGCCCTTCGATCCGCCACTGCCGCGATTGTCGATGTAGATGTCGCCCATCTGGTCGTTGCTCCTGATGTCTTCGAGGAGAGTGACGACGCATGATTGCGCCGCCCAACTAATCATTATCCGCGATGGATCGCGGATAGTACGGTTATCCCGCGATGCTATCGCGGATATTTCTGTTGTCCCGCGATGGGCGGTTGTCGGCCGGCCATCGCGGATAGTACGATACAGCCCCGATGGCGTTTGGCAAGCATCATTTTGTTCGGGAGGACGGATTATGTCGGTCGAGGCGTTTTCCAAGTTGCTGGTCAAGTGTGATGTCAGCCCCAATGGCAAGCGGTGGTTTCCGGTGTGGGTGGGGCGGTATGCGAGTTCCTTGAAGAAGTCGCGCACAATGCGGCTGGCGGTGGATCGCGAGATGGTCATCGCGTTCCTGCGTTCCCTGCGTGATACCGGAGTTCCGGCCTGGCAGCGTTTGCAGGCGGTGCATTCGATCGAGTGTTACCGGGATGTGGTGCTGTGCGTCACGACTCCGCCCTTGAATGATGTCTCGCAAAAGCTCACAGAGATTGCCGAGCGTGAACGGCGGGGGGCGGCGGTGTCAGCGGTCACCGACTCGCACTTGGCGGAGTCGGTGGGGTTGATCGATCCGAATGAGCCTGCGGTGGTTCAACGTCTGCGGCGGGAATGCCGGCTGCTGCATTACTCGCTGCGGACGGAGAAGGCGTATGCGGGTTGGGTCGAGCGTTTTTTGAAGCGGTTCTCTCTGGAGAATACCGACACGCTGGATGCGGTTGGCGAAAGCGAAGTCAAGGAGTTCTTGACGGAGTTGGCGGTCGAGGGGAATGTGGCGGCCAGCACACAGAACCAAGCCTTCAGCGGGTTGTTGTTTCTGTTTCAAAAGGTGCTCCAGCGCAAGTTGGAATTCGTGGATGCGGTGCGGGCGAATCGCCCGAGAAGGCTGCCGGTGGTGCTGAGTCAGGACGAAGCCCGGCGGGTGCTGGCGGCATTGTCCGGCCGCGACAAGCTGATGGCGCAACTGATGTACGGTGCGGGTCTGCGACTGATGGAATGTCTGCGGCTGCGCGTGAAGGATGTTTCATTTGAACTCGGACAGATCATCGTGCGCGAGGGGAAGGGGGACAAGGACCGGATCACGGTCTTGCCGCTGGCGGCGCGGGACGGCTTGCAGGCTCAGATGGCGGCGGTGCATCAACTGCACGAGCGGGACTTGCAGGCGGGATTCGGACATGTCTGGCTGCCGCATGCCCTGGCGCGGAAGTACCCGAATGCGGATCGTGCGTTTGGTTGGCAGTACCTGTTCCCGGCGCACAAGCTGTCTCGCGATCCCCGCAGCGACACCGTGCGTCGGCATCATCTTCACGACAGCGTGCTGGCGCTGGCCCTGAAGCAGGCGGCGCGAAAGGCGCAGATCAATCAACCGCTCACATCGCATGCGCTGCGACATTCGTTCGCCACGCATCTGCTGGAAACCGGCTCGGACATCCGCACCGTGCAGGATCTGCTCGGTCATGCGGATGTCTCGACGACGATGATCTACACGCACGTCCTCAACCGGCCGGGGCTGGCGGTCCGCAGTCCCCTCGACCGTTAGAGCCTGTCCAAGAATTACGTCGCGATTCGTCCCGTCGGCGGAGCGATGGGACGGCTTCGAGATCGCCCCCGCAAAACACGATGTTGTTCTTGGGCAGGTTCTTAGGAACTGGTTCAAAATAACTTCCCGACTTTGATGCTTGTTCCCTCCCCTCGGCGGGGAGGGTAAGGGAGGGGGGCGAGTGGCAAATCGACATGACCATCCTCCCCCCTCCCCGGCCCTCCCCGCCGAGGGGAGGGAGGAAACCGGGAAGTTGTTTTGCACGGAATCCTTAGGCGCACGGCGGGGTGGCCCGGGGTCGGGCGTCTTCGACCGCCCCCAGAGCCTGAATGACAGAAGATTTCCGGGGACTCGAAGACTCGGCCCCAGCCGCATCTGCGATAGATTTGCCACGGATGCGACTCATCATCCCTCGAAACACTTTCCACAAAGGCAAGACGCCCCCTCACAACACGCCCCTTACACGACCATGAGCATGGCGGGGTCGCTCCAGTCGCTGGGGCCGGCGCTGCCGATGGCTCGGGCTTGCACGATATAAATGGTGCCGGGCGTGAGGGCCTCGAACGTCTGGGAGGCGGCGGTGGTCGTGCCGCCATCCTGCCAGTCTGCGGGGGCGGTCGAGACGGTGGAACGCCATTGGTAACTGCTGGCATTGGTCACGGGGTTGACGCGGGCCTTGAGTTGCCCGGTCACGTCGCCTCGTTGCAGGCGGAGGTTGTCTGGAGCCGGGAGCACTCCCGCCGGCTGCCGCTGCTTCTGGGCCACGAATCCGGAACTGAGCAGCGTTGACAGATCGTTGTTGCAGTGCGTCTGGACATAAGCGGCGAGGTTCCGCAGCAGGCCCGTGAGCACCACTCGCTGCGCGTTCTTCGCGGCGGTCTGCTGGACGCCGCCGCCATTGGCCGCCGTCATCGCCGTCGAAAAATCTCCCTTGGCCGCGCCGACCTCCGCGAGCGTCGGTTCCGGAGTCGGATACGCGGCATTCCCGGTCATGCCGGAGACGATCGTATCCGTCGCCGCCAGCAGTTGCGCATCCGTGTCCACCGTGAGAAACGCGATCGAAACTTTCGGGATCATGGCACGCCTTGCTTCAGAAGTGAGTGATGAGCCACCAGAAACAACAGACGGGCAGCAGTTTGGCGAGCATGTTGCAATAGTTCAACAAAATTCGTCTTCCTCCTCCAGAATTCACAGTGCCTTCGCCGCCGATGGCCGCCGGAGTGCGAAAAGTCAGACTCGCTTTGAGACAGATGAAACAGTTCCAATGATAAACGAAGCTCGGTTTGACAAGGCCAGACTCTGTTTCGTGACAAACCCGGTCTAATCAATGAAAAACGAAGCTCGGTTTGCGACAAACAAAACCTCTTTATGAAAACTTGGTTTGATATGTGACAAATCAGGGTTTGTTTGTCGCCACTCAAACTGGACTTTTGGCAATTGGAGTTGGGTTTGCGAAGACCGTAGTTTTAGGAACATCAGGCCGAGGGGGCTTGGCGACAAACTGAGTTGCACCAGCGGCAACTCGACCCCGATCCTCGGCAAGTCCGGTTTGATCCGTGGCAAGTCCGGTTTGATCCACGACGAACCCAGTCTGAGAATCGCCCAATCGAGTCGTATCCGCCAGAGACGAGTGTCGAGTGGCAGCAGTCTACGCCTGACTCACCGCCGCTCAACCCTCATCATGAACGGATGGCTGGGTGGGCTTTGCACAAATAATGTAGGGTGGACATCGCCCACCACAATCAAAGGTGTATTGGTGGGCAGTGCCCACCCTACATTTTTTGTGCAAAGCCGCCGCAGGCCCAAGAAACTTTGAGTGGACGTTCGATAGAAATGGAACCCTCGTTCTTCGTTCACGCTCGATCTGAAGTTTCTTGTGCTTCGCACCCAGCTTGAAGCAAGCTGGGCCACCCTGCCACCCTGCGGCTTGGCCCACCAAATGCGATGGCTCACAAGAGGTAGGGTGGACTGTGCTCACCAGTTCCCAAGCCAACGTGGTGGGCACAGCCCACCCTACGATTTGGTAGGCAAAGCCCAACAGGGGTGCCGTTGTGAATTGGTGGTCACATTCCGGTCCCATCGCCCCCGCCCTGTCTTCAGGGATGAATACCGGGGGGAGAGGGTTCGCAGTCTGTTGAAAAACGTAGGATGGACGCCCCGTCCGTCCGTTATTCCAAGTCAAATGCACGGACGGGGCGTCCATGCTACGGCTTTTTCAACAGGCTGTGAGGGTGAGGGGGCCGAACGGTCGAGAGACCCTGGAAGCGGGCATGACTGACCGATCTCAACCACGAGCCGCAGGGATTCCAGCAAGTTCCGGCCTGAAGCAAAGCCCCCCTCACCCTAACCCTCTCCCCCCACAGTCGGGCGGGAGAGGCGACAAGAACAGACGACCACCAATTCACGACGGCACCCGACCAACATCCTCATCGTGACCCGTAGTTGCATCGTGGTCGTTCCGAGGCGACACTGCGGACGGCTCGTCAGGGTGGCAGGGTCAGAGTCTTCGATGGCCCTGAAGTGAGTGGCCAGAACGGGGCCATCGAAGACTCTGAACTCGCCACCAAACTCGCAGCGTGAACGAGGGTGATCTCACGCGGGATCTCATGACGCCCTCGCTCATGACCGCTTCACTCATGACGCCCTCGCTGACGCTGCGGGTGACTTTCTCGGTTTTGAAACCGCCTCTAGGGAGACAGGCCATGTCCGAACTGCTGACTCAACGATTGTGCGACGAACTGACGAAGCTCGTGCTGATCGATCCGCATACTCACATCAACCCGCACTCGGCGGCGTCGAAGACGCTGGCCGACATCATGGGCTATCACTACTACACCGAGTTGGCTCATTCGGCCGGGATGCCGAAGTCGCGGATCGAGGAACCGGGACTGGACCCGAAGGAAAAGGTGGGGCGGTTGGTCGAGTATCTCGGTCATCTCGACAACACGATCCAAGTAAGTTGGCTGGTCGAACTGTGCCGCAAGTTTTTCGGGTTCACCGACGACCGGATCACGCTCGCGAACTGGGAGGCTTTGTACGACAAGGCCGCCTCGAAGATGGCCGAGCCGGACTGGGAGGACCAGTGCCTGAAGCAGTCGGGGATCGAGCGGGTCTTCCTCACGAACGACTTCGATGACCCGCTGACCGGCTTCGACACGCACCGTTACATCCCCTGCCTGCGCACGGATGACCTGGTGTTTCATCTGACGAAGCCGGAAGTGCGCGCTCGTCTGGCGAAGGCGACGGGAGTCGAGTTCTGTGATGCGGCGGGACTGCGA
Source organism: Schlesneria sp. (assembly GCA_043738825.1). GTDB lineage: Bacteria > Planctomycetota > Planctomycetia > Planctomycetales > Planctomycetaceae > Schlesneria. The sequence goes on along the minus strand of JAYUFF010000123.1, from coordinate 978 downwards.
TCCGTCATTGGGGACTTGTTCGAGCACTTCGTGAAGCACGGCGTGCGAGCGTGCGCGATCTCACTGCCGCCGTGGTTTGAGCCGACGAAGGTCGAGCCGGTGGAACTCGTGGAGCGCGCCATTCGGGGGATCTATGCCGGACGCGACTTGAGCTGTGAAGAGTCTGTCACGCTCAGCCGCTTCGTGTTCTGGACGCTGGCCGAGTACTGCGCCGAGTACAAGCTGCCGTTCGATCTGATGATCGGCGTCAACCGCCGCGTCTACCCCGACGGCGTGTATCAGGGGCAGGACTTGTTCGACCAGCGCGTCTCGCTGATTCAGTACAAGGAGCTGTTCAACGCCTTCCCGCAGGTCACGTTCCCCGTCTCGGTGCTGGCTCAGATCAGCAATCAGGAGCTGGTCAGTTACAGTTGGATTTTCCCGAACGTCGTCACGAACGCTCACTGGTGGTACTCGAACATTCCGCCGTACATCGAGCTCGACACACGGGCGCGTTTGACTGCCGTGCCTCGCAACAAGCAGATCGGCTACTACAGCGACATGTACAAGTTGGAGTTCGCCTGGCCGAAGTTCAGCATGTACCGCGAATGCCTGTCGCGCGTGCTGGCTCAAGACTTCGTGATCGGCCGCCGCTGGAGCGAGGATCAGGCCCTGTCACTGGGACGGCAGGTGCTGCGCGGCAACGTCGAGACGATTTTCGGGGTGTGATCGGCCAAGGCGGAAGTCCGGCTTAGCCTTGTTAGCCGGACTTCTCTTCATGGGGACGCGCCCCGAAGAGAAGTCCGGCTTTCGGAAAAGCCGGACTTCGAGACGGTTATTCGAGGCGGTTAATCGCGTGGCGTGGCACCTCAATCAGCGGTTGGGTGGCCGGGGCTGGACTGCTTGAACTTACCCACATTTTTACAAGGTTTGCCAGTGTCGGTTCGCGGTGGCGGTTGTGTCTGACTTGTTTGGTGGCTTGGGGTTGCGTGTGTTGAG
>JAYUFF010000122.1:0-7047 GCA_043738825.1 Schlesneria sp. | reverse complement strand
GATGCGTCGGACCTCGTGCAGCAGACGTTGCTCGACGCGCATCGCGACTTCGACAAATTCGCCGGTCAGACCGAAGGCGAATGGCTGGCGTGGCTGCGGCAGATTCTGGCTCACAACACCGGGGATGCGATTCGTCATTTCGGGACGGCCGAAAAGCGGGCGGCCAAACGCGAGGTGTCGCTTGGGGGCGCGGGGCCGGACGATTCAGCCGGCTTCGCGTGGGAGCCTCCCGCGCCGGGAGCCAGCCCGAGCCAACTCGCCGTGACCAACGAGAGCGAGTTGCTGTTGGCCGAGGCCATCGAACGACTGCCCGAGGATTACCGCGACGTGATCGTGCTGCGAAACCTGCAACGGCTGCCGTTCGATGAGGTGGCGAGTCGCCTCAACCGATCTCGCCCCGCCGCGCAGATGCTGTGGGCGCGCGCGATCCAGAAGCTGCGCGAGTTGCTGCCGGACGCGAGTCTTGTCGGTCCACCAGGAGATCTCTGAGCGGAATGGCGCTAGCCACCGGTGTCGTGGAGTCGATTTCCCCTGCGAAGAACCGGCGGCTAGCGCCGTGCCGCTCACTTGCACAAGGCACCCACTATGACATCAACCGACGATGACGATCCAACTTCTCTGCGTGAGGCCGAACTGCTCGATGAATTGTTGACGGCCATTCAGCGGGGTGACGTTGCGCGGCGCGATGAACTGTTGGAGCGGAGTCCGTGGTTGCGGGATGTCGTCGGATGTTTCAGTGCCCTCGACCGGTTGATGCCTCCGCAGTTTTCACCCGAATCTCATCCGACCACTTCGACGACCGGATCGCTCACACCGGCATTGAACGTTCGACCGATGGAAGGCTCGGGCGTGTTTGGCAAGTACGATTTGCTGGGCGAAGTCGGGCGCGGCGGCATGGGCGTCGTTTACAAGGCGCGGCAGCGCGATCTGAACCGGATCGTCGCGTTGAAGATGATCCTCGCCAGCGAATGGGCTTCGGCCGAGGAGATTCGCCGATTTCAAGCCGAGGCCCGCGCGGTGGCTCGACTGCGTCACCGAAACATCGTCGCGATTCATGAGATCGGCGAGCAACTCGGTCGCCACTTCTTCGCGATGGATTTCGTCGAGGGCGAAAGTCTGTCGCTGATTGTCGCGCGCGGGGCACTCGCGCCCGAGCAGGCCGCGCGATGGATGGTCGCCATTGCAAAGGCGGTCGAACATCTGCACTCGCAGGGAATCGTCCATCGCGATCTGAAGCCGTCGAACGTGTTGATCGACTCGGCGGGCGAACCGGTCGTGATGGACTTCGGTCTCGCCAAGATCTTCGACTCGGACGACGGGGCGACTCGCAGCGGTGCGATCCTCGGCACGCCGAGCTACATGTCGCCCGAGCAGGCGGCGGGCCGGAACTCGCTGATCTCGACCCGCAGCGATGTCTACAGTCTGGGGGCGATGCTGTACGAGATGCTGTCGGGACGACCCCCGTTTCGCGAGGCCAATCCACTCGACACGCTCGTGCAGGTCATCGAGGGTGAGCCGACGTTGTTGCGACAACTCGTGGCGACGATCCCGCGCGCGTTGGAGCTGATCTGCTGCAAGTGTCTGGAGAAAGACCCCGCGCGGCGCTACGCCTCCGCCGCCGAACTGGCTGCCGACTTGACGCGATTCTTGCAGGGCGACCCCGTCGAGGCGCATCACGGTGGAGCGTGGCAGTCGGTCGAGCGCTGGGTCCGACGCCAGCCGAGTCTGGCCGTGCATCTGGCGGCGATCTCGTGCGTGGTGGTCATCGTGCAGTTGTGGTACTGGACGACAGAAACCGATCCGGTTGCGCACGCACTGGTGATGTTCGTGCTCGGTGTGTGGTGGCTGTCGTCGGTGTTGTGGCAACAACTTTTGAATCGTGATCGCCTGCCGACGTTCTCGCGCGTCGGCACGATTGTCGGCGATGTCGCGCTGCTGACGGCGGCGCTCGTGCTGTCGGGATGGACCAACGGCACGCTGCTCGTCGTCTATCCGCTGTTGATCACCGCGTCGGGCCTCTGGTTCCGCGTGAAGCTGGTCTGGCTGATGACTCTCGCCGCCGAAGTCGCCTTCGCCGCGTTGCTGCTGTTGCAACCCGGCCTGCGCGATCCGTGGCATCACCCGCTCATCGTCGCCACCGTCCTGCTGATGACCGGTGCGGCAACGGCCTTTCAAGTGAACCGCGTTCGCGCGCTGAGTCGATTCTACGAACGCCGGGCGTTGTGATGGAGTCGGGGATCAGATGTTCACAAACTAATAACTCACCGTCGGCCGCAACCAAAGGGAAGCGGCGGAACCACGGATGACACGGATTTCACGGATGACACAGATCAGACGAAGTCCAAGAACACTACTTGTGCTTTGCCCTCTTCATCTGTGACATCCGTGAAATCTGTGGCTCTTTTGCTTCACTCATTGGCGTTATCGTCTGCTTCTGAAATGCGAGCTGAACGACAAGAAGTCGCGACCTGGTCGTACGAAAACTTCTCATTCATGCCCGCAAACTGTATCGCCCGCCTCATCATCCTGCCTCCTGATTCCCGACCACTGATTCCTTCTGCCCCCATGCCAAACCGGTCGAATTTTCCGCCGGGTGGCAAAGTTACAAACTCGAATTGCCACGATGGGGGGCTTCTCCTAACATCCCGCCCGCGCTGGGAGGCAATCGGGTCTGGAGACCCTCACGCCGCCGGTGCGACACCGACAGGGAGGTCGGGCCATGCGTTCGAGCATTCACGGAACATTCGCGACGTTGTTGTTGCTGATCCCCGTCGGAGCGATTCCCGCACTGGCCATTTTTGGGATTCCGCAGTTCGCTCCGGTCGTGGCGTCTCCGCTGCGCGAGGGCCACGAGGGCGACCGCGAACGCCGCGTCGGTGAGTCGGCTCGCGCACCGGCTGATGATCTGTTCCACGATGACTCCGACTTCCCCGCGCGCGGGGATGATGCTCCGTCCGCACCCGGCCGCTTGGGAGATTCGGTTCCCGTACCCAACCGCAACGCCGCGAGAAACCTGCCGTCGCGCGCTCATGATGGCGGCAATCAAGTCGCCGGACTTCCGAGCCGTCTGCCGAGTTGGGCCGAGGATCCGCCGCCGGATGATCGTCGTCCCTCGGTTCCCAGCCGCAATGAGGTCTCGCCTCGAAATGAATCGGGGTCGAATCGCTTCTCAGCGCGAAGTCCGCGGACGACTGAACGAGGCGGCGGCAACATCCGGCTCATCGGTGATGAAGCCGCCGATTCGCAGCCGCCTCAAAGTTATCAACGCCAGCGCGAGACGCCTTCCGAACGCGGCACTCCGGCACAGCGCGAGGAGACCGGTCGCGACTCGCTCACCTGGCAAAATGCCCTGCGCCGATTGAACGAACTCGAAATCCGCAACTTCCGCCTGGAGCCGAGCCGTCAGGCCAACCAGTTCGTCTTCATCTGTTCGTACACACCCAGCGATTCGCCGCGCGTCTCGTACCGCTTCGAGGCGGAATCCGAGGAGCCACTGAAGGCCGTCGAAAAAGTTCTCGCTCAGATCGACGAGTGGCAGCAGCGCCGGTGAGGCAGAAGAGGAGTGAGAAGTGAGAAGTGAGAAGTGCAAAGTGCAAAGTGATGAGTACGGAACCAGCCGACTTGCCATCGGGCTGCACATTGCACTTTGCACTTTGCACTGCTCACTTTGCACTGCTTGCTCTGTTTCTCTCGGCCCTCTGCCATGCTAGACCGTTTCTCGCCGCTGCAACCGCGTTTGGGCTGGAACTCCGTTTCGACGGATGGCCGGCGCTGGCAGTTCTTCGCGCGCGCGGATGAGGAACCGACGATCCTGTTCCTGCCGGGAGTCGATCCGGTGTGCCTGCGGTCGGCGAAGATGGCACGGGTTGAGGCGGCCTTGCTCGTCTCCGACGGGCCGCTCACGGCACGACGGTTGATGCAACTGGCGACGCTCGCGGACGTGGCCGAAGCGCGGCGGTTGATCGATCGACTCAACCTGGCCTACGACCGCGATGGCACGGCCTTTCGCATCGAGCGCGTGGCGAGCGGCTATCGCCTGCTGACTCGACCGCTGTTCGCCTTCTGGCTGGGCAAGCTGCATCACCGGCAGGCCGAGTTGAAACTGTCGCCGCCCGCGCTGGAGACGCTCGCCATCGTGGCCTATCGCCAGCCGATGACTCGCGCGGAAGTCGAGTCGATCCGGCGCGTCCAATGCGCCGATATGCTCAAGCACCTGATGGATCGCAGCTTGGTCCGCATCGCGGGTGAAGAAGACACGCTCGGTCGGCCGTTCCTGTACGAGACCACTCGCCAATTCCTCGAACTGTTCGGCTTGCGCGATCTCGGCGATCTGCCTCAGGCTGAGGTTCTGCGCAAGCCGCGAATGGCCTCCGCAAATGTTCCAGACATCGAAGAAGGTGACGCTGAGGCGAGCGGCTCGGCCGCATGACACGGCGGGTCAATCTTCTGCCAGCGGGGTACATCGAGCCTTCGAGACCGACACGGCCAATGGTCCCTGCCAAAATGAACCGGCCCGGTTCGCAATCGAACCGGGCCGGCATCAGGAAGTCCATTGGCGACCTGCTCCACTGACTGCGGCAGCGTCCCCTCGCCGCAGTGGCGAGGGGGACGCGAACCGAATCAAGGCTCAGTCGGCGTTCAAGGCGAAATCGGGATAGCCATGAGCTCCCATCTCCGGACCGTCGAGTCCGGCGATTTCGATCTCCTTGCTCACGCGGATCGGCGTGATCAGATTACTGAGCTTGAACAAGACGTAGGCCATCGTGCCACCGAAGATCACGACTGTCCCTGCGTCCAAGAGCTGTGCATAGAGTTGCGTAACGTCGCCGTACAGCAGTCCGCGCACGCCATCTTCCAACACGGCCGGATTCTTGTCATAGGCCGCCCGTTCGACGCCGTTGAAGCCGAGACCATACTTGCCGTTGGCGAAGATGCCGACGGAGATGATGCCCCACAACCCGTTCATGCCGTGAACGGAGATCGCACCGACGGGGTCATCGACGCCAATTTTGTCCCAGAAGAAGACGCTGATGACCACCAGCACTCCCGCGATCACACCGATCACGCAGGCGGCCCAGCTATCGACAAAGGCGCACGGGGCGGTGATCGCCACCAAGCCGGCGAGCATGCCGTTGCACATCATCGACGGATCGGGCTTCATCCCAATGATCATCATATAGGTCATGCAGGAGAGCGCACCGGTAACACTCGCGAGCATGGTGTTCACCATGACGGTCGAGAACCGCAGGTCGGTTCCACTGAGCGTTGAACCGCCATTGAAGCCGAACCAACCAAACGCCAGGATGAATGTTCCCAAGACAACCATCGGGACGTTGTGGCCGGGAATCGCCCTGGCTTTGCCATCCACATATTTGCCGATGCGCGGCCCGATAATTACCGCCCCAACGAGAGCGATGATGCCGCCCATCGAATGCACGACTCCCGATCCGGCGAAGTCAACTGCACCGTGGCCGAGGCCCCAGTTCACACCCGCCTGAGCCAGCCAGCCACCGCCCCACACCCAGTGGGCGAAGAGGCAATAAGGCAAAGCGACCCACAGGCCGAACAGGCAAAAGTTCTTCCAACTCCAGCGTTCCGCCATGGACCCGGTGGGAATGGTGGCGGTCGTGTCCATGAAGACCATCATGTAGAAGAACAGAGCTAATACGCCGACATCGTCCATGCCCGACAGGAAGAATCCCTTCGTGCCAAACAGTCCCAGAACCTTGCCGCCGAGCGTAATCGAGAACCCTTCATTGAGAATCGACGTGCCGGGACCGAGGGGAGAGTACCAGCCGGAAGGCACCGGGGCGTTCCACCAGTTGCCCCAGCCGAGAGCCCAGCCGTAGGCGTAGAACGCGATGCAGCCCAGCGGATAGATCATCAGGTTCATGGCCGAGGTATGGGCCGCATTCTTGGCCCGGCACAACCCCGTTTCCACGAACATGAACCCGGCCTGCATGAACATCACCAGGCAGGCGGCAAGGCACACCCACAGTACGTTGATCGAGAACATGTTGTGGGCGACGCGATCATAGATTTGCGTCTTGGTGAGGGCTTCGGGGTCACCGTCCCCCACGGGACCGGCAGCAGGCGTGATCCAGTAGCCCGAATTCGCACCGCCGGCATCCGGCCAGAGGGGGTTTGCAGGATCAGGGCTGGTGCCCGTCATGTATGGCGGCAACGCAACAGCGGGTGCCGCCGCTGGAGGTGCGCCATCAGCCGGTACAGCGGCGGCCGCAGGTTCGGCTGGCTTCCCTGTCTCCTGAGCCAGCAGTGAATTCATCGGACCACCGCACAGCAGCAGCCATCCCGTCAATGATGCGAGCGCCCACAATCGCCACATAGCCGTCATCCCTTTCAGTTCGGACCCAGCGGATCAGTTCAGACCTTCCCTGCGATACCACAACGAGGAACACGCACCGACCGCGAACCGTGTTTCATCCATCCGGTCGCCAACGCGGGCGCACAGGTAAACTCAAAAAGCGGGCAAGCCGAAGCTCGCGGACTACGCGAAACGCAAGAAACGTGCCTTGTCGTCTGGCTCGCGGCAGTTCGAGTGAAACCGCTTGTTTTCAGCCGTTGTTGTGTTGTTGAGTCCTCCGCGGGGCGAGCGTCCCGAACTGGCCTGCCCGTTCGGGAAGCATCACTGCCAGTGGAACGGGCCGCTCATTCTCAGACCTCGCGGACGACGGGGAGCGGTTGTTAGACTGCGGTCGCGGCGGTTTTTCTGGCTCTCCACCATTTCTGTTGGATGTCCAACATCAGCCGCAGGGCGCTAGCCCAATGGCACTTACTTTACTAACCCGCAGCGTAAGCGAGGGCGATGACAAGAGGCGTTTTCCGTTGTTTCCCTCGCTTACACTTCGGGTTACTGGGGTAAAGTAAGTGCCATTGGGCGCTAGCCCCCCAAACTCAAAGTCAGAGGCGCTACCGGCTCGCATGAGTGGCCTCCCAGCCAGAGGCGAACAACGGCCTCACTTTACGCGACGGACAGACCTCGACCAAGCCTCGGCACATTCGCTGCGTGGCAGACGAGGCGCGAAA
>JAYUFF010000121.1:0-2673 GCA_043738825.1 Schlesneria sp. | reverse complement strand
GGTGACTCATCCTTCGCTGGCGCGTCAGGCTTCGATCTTCGGTGAGACTTTTCTTGCCGTTCGCCTGACTCAGCCGCTCGCACCACGAGTCGGCAGTGGTTCGGGCGGGAATCCAACTGAGGTGATGAGACGAAAGCCAGAGGTTCCGCCATGTCCGTTCCCGACACCGCCGGCATCGACCTGATCCGCGAACTGCGACTGCGACAGTGGGCGCGGACAAACTATGTGCCGGTTGATCTGCGCTCTCGCTCGTGGCACCCGCTGGTGCTCGACGAGATGCGTCGCCGCGACGAAGAACTGTTGGAGGCCGGCGCGCTCGCCATGCGGACTCGCTCGATCTACGTGCCGCTGGTCCCCAACGAACGGATCGAATTGGCCGTCGCTTCGTAAGGCGAGCGGCAGAAACAAACTTACCCATAGAAGCCTGACGCGCAAGCGAAGGATGCCTGGTTACTCGTCCTTCGCTTGCGCGTCAGGACTGTCTTCGGTAGGACTTTTCTTGCCGTTCGCCGAACCACTGGTTCCGCACCGAAAGCTGCCGACTTCGGGCCTGGGCCGCCGCTCGCCATGACTCACCCCGTGCGAACTACTCCGCGAGCGGCGGCTCGATCCGATAGATGTCGATCTGCGCGGACTGGTCACCCGTGACCCAGGCCCAGCGAAACTTGGTGGCCGGGTGGTCCCACACGTCATCGCGCGTCGCGAACGATCGCGGCACGACGGCATACACCGCGCCACTGGCATTCAATTTCCTCAGCCCCGGATTGTGCGGCGGATAGAGTTTGAGTTGCGGTTGGTCGGATCCGTCCACTTCCTCCGCCTCGTCCCGGTCAAAGTGTTCGAGTTCATCCTTGATCGCCAGGAAACTCTGCGGGAAGAACCCCGAGTAACCGTTGACGAGCGGATGGTGATGAAACGTGGACCAGTACATCCACACGGCGGTGGCTTCGTAGTTCTTGACGGTATATCCGGACGGAAACGGCAGGCAGGCGATCGGTTCGTCGGCGGGCACGTTGTCGCGCAGCCACAAGACCCAGACCGGCAGGTCTCTCGACGAGGGGCATGGGTACAGGCGTTGACTCGCGGGGAGAACTTCGAGCGTCACGACCAGGCTGGCTGCGAGCAGCGGGACTTGTGCGAGCAGTGACAAGCGTGCATAGCGCGGAGTTGAAGAACTCTGTGTCGCGTCCTCTGGTGTCGCCGGTTCCGGGTTCCGGGTTCCGCGCTTCCACCGTCGCGGGTCGAGCAGGTCGAGAGCCTCAACACTCAACAAGACGGCGGCCAACTGCACGAACATCACAAACCGGAAGGGACTGCGAATCAAGGCGAATCCCGGCACGAACCGCTGCAACCATTCGTAGGGCGACTGCCCGGCCAATCCACCGGGCAGGAACTCGGCGAGGCGATTGTTCGGGCCTTGGGAGAGGCCAAATGCGATCAGCCCCAGCGTCGCGACGAACAGTCCCCAGCGACGACGGCCTCGCGCCGTTAAAGCCGCGATCAATCCCAGCGGTGCGAGCAGCAGCTTCAACCCGCCGCCGCCCAGCGGCCAAAGGGTGTTGCGCGCCGCTTCGGGATGTTCGAGTCCGGGGACGAGCGGCGGCCAGGGCGTGTCGGTCAGATCGCGAGCATGAGCGGACAGGCCGATAATCAGACCTGCATCCCGCTCCCAGGTGTGTTGCTTCGACAGAGATTTTTGAATGGTGGCGATTGGCAAAATCATCACGCCAGCCACCAGTCCCGCCAGCAGGACATCGCGCCAAAAGTCGATTCGCCGCAGTCGTCCGTTCCAGAGCCAGACCGACGCCGGCACGAGCAGGATCGCCAGAAACATCCCCCAATAATTGCACAACCAGTACGTCAGACCGAACGCTCCGCCGAGTCGCAGCCAAACCAGACCGGGGCGAGAAACCAGCGGTCGGCTCCCGTAGCACATGCTGCCAGCTTGTGCGTCAGCGGGTGTGCCGGTCGTGTCCGGTGAGGGCTGGCGCTGCTCGGATTCGACAGTCGCGAGTTGTCCTGTCTCGAACAGGTCCAGCAGCGCGTGGATCGTCCAAATGATGCCGAACAGCGTCGTGAGCTGGACCACGCCGAGTTGCCACCAGATGAACGGCAGCAGCTCACACATCGTCCCGCCGCAGAACGCGAGCCACGGTCGATGGCCGACTCGTTTCATCAGTCGTTGTCCGCTCCAACCGTTCAAGGCCAGAATGAGCAGTTGATAGACGTTGTAAGCCAGAGCACGGCTGCCCGTCAGCCAGACGAGCGGGGCGACAACGATCATCGTCGGCTGGGCTTCCGAGAACGCGAACGTTCCGTGCGCCGGATGGAAGATCGGTGCCGTCCAGTACCCGCCAAAGCCATTCCCCGCCCGATCTGCGTTCCACCACAGCGTCCACAAGTTGAAGAGTGGCACGATGGCTTCGGCCTCGCATCCGTAAGGGATGGCCGACCCGAGCGGCATCACCAACGGCCGCGTCGCCACCAGCGCAATGGCCAGATAAACGCATAACCAACCGACCGCGCGGCGGCTGGGTGACGCAAGCGCCTCTCGCAAACATGTCGTGACGTTCCGCATGGCATCCGAACTCGAAACAAGCAATTCAATCAAAATGCACCCGGAGGATGGGCACTCTTGCCCGTCCGGCTCGAAGACAGAAAGCCGGACGGGCA
>JAYUFF010000120.1:0-7051 GCA_043738825.1 Schlesneria sp. | reverse complement strand
CGCAAAGGCGACGGCCACCCCGGCTGGCTCACCCTCTGGCGCGGCCTCGACAAACTCCTCCTCGCCATCAGAGGATTCGTCGCAATGAACCAAAGATGTGGGTAAGTTCAAGACTTGATAAACCCAGCCTCCCGGCTGATCCGGTCCCGTCCCCCGGTCAGGCTCGCCGATCCACAGGAAGCCCCAACCGTTCCCCGGCAGTCGTTGGAAGGTCGATTCGTGCAGATGGACCGCCGCCGCCAGTTGCCGCACTTGATTGCGGCACTGCGTTCGTCGAGCCGACTCGCGCACCGACTGAACGGCGGGTAACAACAACGCGAGCAGCATGCCGATGATCGCGATCGAGACGAGCAGTTCGATCAACGTGAACCCGGATCGAACCACGGCAACTGCGCAACCCGATGCAGACCGTTGAGGCTTTCTCATGGAAGTGGCTCCCACAGTGGACACGCGAACGATGTGAGTTGAACTGTTCGATACGTCGCCAAGAGACATGCACGATGTTCGCCGAATGACCGCAACATCATCGACCCCTCGCCATTTTTTACAAGCTGCCGGTTGACACAATCTTTTGGGCGGATAACCTGCTCCGCGTCTCCAACATTTCGCCGATTCGATTTTCCCATCGTGCTTGTCTTTTCGGGAAACGTCTTCGATGCGCAACTCACGCCAGCACGCCAGCACGCCAGCACGCCAGCTTCGCGCGGGGCGGCTTTTTTCTTTGATGCGGCCATGAACGGCTTGGCCGTGGCCGCGCTGATCGGCTCGCTGTCTGGCTGCGGAGGCCGCGCTCAGGCGACCGCCGTCACGGCTCAGCAACTCGTTCAAACGCCCGCCGTCTCACCGACTTCTTCCACTGTGGCTTCGGCCTTCCGACACTTGGCCCACGACTTCGGCATCGTCCGCCCCGGCTCCAGTCACACGTATGAGTTTGAGATTCGGAACGACTCGGATCGCGAGTGGACGTTCGGCCGGATCAAGGTGGCCTGCTCGTGTACGGCGACCGAAGTCTCGTCGCCGAGCATCACCCCCGGATCGACGGCCAAAGTAAAACTGCTGTTCCGCGCGCCGCAGGAGAACATCGATCAAGCCAAGTCGGTCGAGATTCACTTTCGCGAGACCAACACCCCCGCGTTCTCGCTCGACATGCTCGCGGCGATTCGCAGCGTCGTCACGGCCTTTCCCGCGCAGCTTCAATTCGGCCAGATCGGTCGCGGGGCCAAGCCCTCACGCCATCTTGATGTCTACAACTACGGATCGACCGACTGGGACACGCTCGTCGCCACGTCGAACGCCGCGTGGCTGACCGCGACCGCCTCACTCGTCCCCGGTCGCCGCGATGAATCCAATCCCAAGTCGCCCCGTCAGGCTTGGCGCGTCCTGTTCGACCTCGATTCGCACGCGCTGGCCTCCGGCAAAAACACGACCCACGTTCAACTGCGGGCCACCTCGGGCCAAGACCATCACGATGCCACCGTCTCGATCGACGCCCACGTCGAACCGCTGATCACGGTCATCCCCTCGCAACTCTTCTTCGGCAGCGTGCCGCGCGGCGACGAGGCTTCCAAAACGATTCTCGTCCGGTTCTCCCACGACTCCATCCCCGCGTCACCTTCCGCCGTCCAAGTCACCCACGATCTCGGCGAACAGTTGAGTTGGAGCTGGTCCAAGTCCGAGGGCCGCGACTGGGAACTAACCGCCGTCTTGAAACCGTCCGTTGAGGCGGGGTTCTTGGAAGGGAAGCTGACACTCGCGGTGGATGCCGCGTTGGAAATCCCGTCGTCCGCCCGTGAGGTCATCCTCCCGATCCGAGCCTTGGTGAAATGATGCGTCACGCCACCCCAACATTCCTCCTGATCGTTGCAACGCTCGCCCTGCCCCGGTCGAGTACGTGGGGCGTTGACACACCCGCAGCGACAACAGAGCAGAGCCGGCCCGATGTTGTCTGCGGGCCGCGCTGCGTGCAGTTCATTCTCAAGCAGTACGGCAAACAGGTCGAACTGCACGATCTCATTCAAGAAATCCAGTGGCCCCATCTCGAAGCGGGTTCCAATCTGGCAGACCTGCAAAAGTCGCTGAACAAACGCGGCATCCACACTGCGGCAATACAAATCTCCTCGGGCGCAAAACTCGATTGGACAGAACCGGTCTTGGTCCATCTCAAACCGGGCATCTCGATCACCCCCGAAACCCTCGGCCACTTTGTGGTCTGGCTTCCGTCATCAACCAGCGACATCGTTCACCTTTGGTTCGGTCCTAAAGGAATCCATCAAGGCTCGAACAACCGGTTCGCAAGCATTCGATCTGGTGCAGTGCTGCTCACCTCCCAACGGCCGATCGACCAGTCAAGCTTGGCCATTAGTCGTTCCATTTCTGAATGGTGGGCATGGATGTTCTTGGTTGGCGGTTTGGCTTCAGTTCTCCTGTCTCTCGCATACCGGCTCGTGGTTCACCGTCGTGCGAATTTTTGATACTGCAACCACAAGGAAATGACAGATGAATCGATTTCAACGGATTACATTGTGTATGCCTCTCGTATGGCTGGTTGGAATTTGTATCACACAACCGTCAGCACGATCCTGCGACGAAGAATCGCTCAAATGGATCGTGGGTGGACAGGCAGCCCCCTGCTTCACGCTGGGGGCTGTTCAGAACTGTCCGATGAACACTTCAACCCAATTGCCATGTCCCGACCAACCTTGCACACGAAGTATGATGAACTTTTACGTGTGCGCGATGGGAAGCACTGAAAAAGGTACGGCAGGAGGAGTCGCATACAATCCTTTGGTCGATTTGAATTCCTTACCGGGTGGCGGTGCCGGTAAAGACAGTGGCACTACGCAACCCAAATTGTGTTTTCAGGATTTTGAGTGTTGGGTAGGTCAGAATTGTAAAGCCACAATGCCGGGATCCCTTGATTATCGCTGCCAGTCGACTGGAACTGCAACCAACATGATGCGCGCAATGTCTGGAAAACTTGCGGGGGCGGATTGCAATGTTGTCCCACGTGGTGGTGGTGGCCCCAGTTTCTAAGTCGAGAGAAACTCGCGTAACTCATCCCGTACGGTTTTTGCGTGGTGAGTTACGTTTCGTTGTTCAAAGTACGAGGAATCGTTGATGCCATTCCAAAGCCGCCAACCACCGATGTTAGGATGCCGCCAGTTGTGCATCTTAATATCTGCGATACTCGCCATTCACTCGGCGCATTGTGAAGCCGCCGAGACGAGCTTGGAAAAACGGGCGCGATTCATCATTGAGGCACTGCGATCAAACTGCCAAGCAATGAAGACGTTTCAATTCAAGGCGACCGGAAACATCTCCAGCACACGAGGTGACGATCCGAAACCGTCACCAACGGGATTCAATGGCCCGTTCAGCTATTCTGTTGCGGTCGACGTGCCCGGTAAACGAATGCGGTTTGACCACGAGGCGAAACTGTCAACTCATCAAGAATCCGTCGTCGTCAACCGTCTCGTTCGGCTTCCGGATCGGTCGCTCGTTTATCGGGCGGAAGGAGACGGACTTCAGCATTCTGCCATCGACATCATGGCACCCGACTATCACATCTCATCGGAAATGCGGCTCTTTGATATTCGCTCGTTGGGTGTGACGTATTCCCCCGTTCCTTCATCGGCTACCTACGAATCGCATTTCGATTCACTGCTAACACCAGAATGGATGGGCCGTATCGTTGATGTTCGACAGGAAGGAAAGGGAATTGTTTCAATTGAGTGGAAGATCGACTACGGACAGGAACAGCGGCAAGGCATCCAGCGTCTGTTCATCAATGAGGATGCCGGATTTACGCCGATTCGATTTGTAAACTACATGTTCGATGTCATTTCCAAGAAGTGGCTCGACCAACCGACCGGTCAGTCGGATGTCACTTGGAAGCAAATCAATTCCACTTGGGTTCCGGACACGTTTCGCTGGGAGTATATTCCGCCACCCGAGGCCCCGGCAAATCGTGAAGTGCTACACATGGCTTTTGAATGGTTGCGTGTCAACGAGCCGCTCCCCGAAGTGCTGTTCACACCCGAAGGCTTGGAAGCCGCACCTGACACTCTCGTCGCTGACAGTCGTTCGGGGCACGCGATTGACGAGGGAACCATTGCAGAACGACGAGATCAACCCGCGTCACTCACGACTCATCACCGGACTTCGAGTTGGAGGACGTGGGCGATGTTCGTGGGTGGTGGTGTACTCTTTCTTCTGTCGGCGTTTTTGTGGCGACGCCCGCGTTGACTTCAATTGGCATCAACGTGGACCGGGAGAACGCGGGCTGTGAGTTGCCGTCAAACGGAGAATGACCGCGACAGGCGATTCTGGTGGGCAACTCGTTCCACTTGCATGGCAGTCGTCTCCGGCTATGTGTTGATTCTGGCGGCACTCGCTTCGCAATTCAGTCCGGCGGTCGATGAACTTGGGCATCTTTGCTCGGGGATCAGTTATTGCCGGTTCGGGCGGTTCGAGTTCTATCGTGTGAATCCGCCGTTGGCGAAGATGATCCCAGGGTTGGCCGTGCAGGTGGTGAGCCGGCCCAAATCGGCGTTTCTCGTGCCGTACATCGACGGGGAGCGGAATGATGGGCGGCTGTTTCTGTATGCGGGGGACGAGTTCCTGCGCAAGAACGGAGTGACGGCGCTGAGGTCGTTGACGGTGGCACGCTGGGCCGGGTTGGTGTTCGCTCTGGTGGGGGCGTGGGTCGCGTTCGTGTGGGCGGGGGAGTTGTACGGTCGTCGCGCGGGATGGGTGGCGTTGGTGTTGTGGTGTGCCGACCCGTTGATACTGGGACATGCGCCGTTGTTGGGGTGCGATGTGCCCGGCGCGGCGATGGGGTTGTTGGCGGGATATGCCTTTTGGCGGTGGTGGACGCTGCCGACGCTGCCTCGCGCGGTGCTGGCGGGTTTGGCGCTGGGGCTGGCCGAGTTGACCAAGTTCACGTGGTTGATCCTGTTCGCGCTGTGGCCGCTGCTGTTGCTGATTCAGTTCGCCCGCGAGCGTTCGGCCGCGCGTCATGGCAACCCGTTGGAGGCGGCTCCGCAGGGCGGGCACTCACACGGCGAACCGACTCGTTGGGAGCGGATCGTGCAATTGGGCGCGCTGCTGTTTCTGTGCGTCTGTCTCATCAACGTCGGGTATTTGTGTGAAGGCTCGCTGACGCCGCTCAAGGAGTACGACTTCGCGTCCGAATCGCTGGCGGGTCCGCGCGAGGCGCGCGGTGGTCCGATGGGGAACCGGTTTCGCGGAACGTGGCTGGGAGAGGTTCCCGTTCCGCTGCCGTATCACTATCTCAGCGGCATCGACATCCAGAAGGTGGACTTCGAGCGGGACTGGCGCTGCTATCTGGCGGGGACGTGGAAGCAGGGGGGCTGGTGGTACTTCTACCTCGTCGCGCTGGCGGTCAAGCTGCCGCTGGGGACGCTCGGGTTGGGAGTGCTGGCGGCGGTCTTCGCGCTGCGTCGGCCCGACCGCCGGACGGCGCTACTCGATCAGTTGCCGCTGCTGTTGCCGCCGCTCGCCGTGTTGATTCTGGCAAGTTCTCAAACGCACTTCACGACGCACGTGCGGTACGTCCTGCCCGCGTTCCCGTTCGCGTTCGTGTGGCTGAGTCAGTTGGTTTCACCCGCCGCCGCATCTGTCTCGAAGTGGTATCCGCGGCTGGCATGGAGCTGTCTGGCTGCGACCGTCGTCAGCAGCGCGCTGGCCGTTCCGCACAGCCTGTCGTACTTCAACGAACTGGCCGGGGGATCGGCGAATGGCCATCGCTGGCTGCTCAACAGCAACGTCGATTGGGGGCAGGATCTGCTGTTCGCGCGGGACTGGTTGAAACGCCATGCGCCGGGCCGACCGTTCGGCCTCATCCACTTCGGCTTCTACGATGCGCGGTTGCTCGGCTTGGAGAACTATTCGCTGCCGCCCGAGTACGACGAAGAACGACCTCCCGCCAATTCCACCTCGGCCGACGGACCGCAACCCGGCCTGTACGTCCTCAGCGTGAACGCCCTGCACGGCCACGAGTTCTATTCGTCGGATGGTCGAGGCGGGATGAAGCTCATCGACCGACCGGTCTACTCGTACTTCCAACGCCTCGAACCGGTGGCCCGCATCGGCGGCTCGATGGTCATCTACGACGTGTCGCTCGAAGAAACCAATCGCCTCCGCCGCGAGTTGAACCTGCCCGCGATCGCGGAATGAGACGGGCGACTCGACAGGAATATCGGGCCGCGCGGCTGGCTGTCACGCGAAGACCTCGTGGATGACTTCGCCCTCGTTGACGGTCGGCCGTTCGGGGCGGCCTTGCAGGCGGTAGATCAGTTGCGTGTGTTCGAGGCCCAGCGCGGCGAGGATCGTCGCGTGCAGCGAATGCACGTGGACCTTGCGTTCGATGGCGTGCATGCCGAACTCGTCGGTGGCTCCAATGATCTGGCCACCCTTCACGCCGCCGCCGGCCATCCAAGTCGTGAAGCCGTAGGGATTGTGGTCGCGGCCATCGCCCTTCTCGCTCATCGGCGTGCGGCCGAACTCACCGCCCCACACGACGAGCGTCTCGTCCAACAGGCCGCGTTGTTTGAGGTCTGTGAGTAACGCGGCGATGGGTCGGTCGGTCTCGCCACAGTACTTGGTGTGGTTTTCTTCGAGCTTCGTGTGCGCGTCCCACTTGCTGCCCGAGCCGGAATACAACTCGACGAAGCGAACGCCGCGTTCGACCAGTCGCCGGGCCATCAGACAGTTGCGGCCAAACGCCTGCGTCGCCTTGTCGTTTAGCCCGTAAGCCTCCTGAGTCGCGGCGGTCTCTTCGGCGAGATCGACCGCCTCGGGGGCATGGGCCTGCATCCGGAAGGCCAGCTCATACGAGGCGATTCTCGCTTCGAGTTCGCTGTCCGTTCCGTGGTTTGCGAGGTGCTCGCGATTGAGCTGATTGATGAAACCGAGCTTGCTTTGCTGCCGCGCGTCGCTGATTCCGTCGGGTGTGCTGAGATGCAGGATCGGGTGCTTTCCCGGCAGGAACTTTGTCCCCTGATACGTGGACGGCATGAAGCCCGATCCC
>JAYUFF010000119.1:0-7054 GCA_043738825.1 Schlesneria sp. | reverse complement strand
TGTTTCAGACTCGGATCGACGAGGGTGGGCGGCGCGGCGGGCTGACTCGCATCGAAGTGGCCGTGCTGTTGGGAGTGCTGGCGCTGCTGGCGGCGTTTCTCGCACCGAGTACCGGTATCAGTCGAAAACACATGCGGAAGATGGAGTGCCTGAACAACATTCGTCAGGTTGGCCTCGCCATGCACAACTTTGCATCTGCGACCGGCGGGCATCTTCCACCGCTGGTCGATAGCCTCGCGATCAAGCCTGACAAGGATGCCCCTCAGAGGGGGACGCTCACGAGTGGTTGGCCGGTGCTCATCTTGCCCATGATGGACAACGCAGCCTTGATGCGGAACATTAAACAGAGCGCCGTGACCGAGTCGGGAGAGGCACCTGACGCCGTGCTGCGGATTGGCGAGGCAGAGCGTGTCTACTTCAAAGGCTATACCTGTCCAGCCGACGCCGATTCTCACAAGCAGTCGGGCGGGTTGAGTTACGTCGTGAATGCCGGGTTTCTGTCGAGGAGTCTGTATCACGGCGATCCCGACGGGCTGCATCGGCTTGGTCAGTTGAGTTGGGACGGGAACGATGTCGCCGGAGAAACGGCCGACATCGAAGTGGCAGCGTCCACCGGCGTGTTCTGGCGGAAGAGCGAGGCGTTTCAGCCGTCGCTCGATTACGTGGGGACGGGCGATGGGACGACACAGACACTCATGCTGTCCGAGAACCTTCAGGCCGGGAACTGGTGGGATACTGATACGACTCGTATCGCGTTCGGAATTCCCGTCGCCACGGTCAGCGGTCGAGTTCCCTTCGGTCGCGGGACGTTCTTCGAGTCGGCCAAGCGACCGCTGAACGCGCAGTTCGACGGCGGCACGCTTACTACCGCGATGCCTCAAGACTGGCGGATCAACAGCGATCTCAAAGCGGCCACCGGCACGCGGCCTCGTCCGAGTTCCAACCATACCGGCGGCGTGAACGTCATCATGTGCGACGGCTCGGGCAAGTTCCTCAGTGACCGAATCGATCCGCACGTCTACGCGAAGCTGCTTACGCCGAACGGAGTCAAGTACGGCGAAAGGGAACTCATGCAATCGGACTACTGACGGAAGCGATCGTTGCTTGGCTCGTGATTTGTGATGGCGTGGTGGTGGGGGCATTTCGTCTTGTTTGTTGTCAAAGAGTCCGTTTGGGAGGCGTCTTCAAAGTAGCCATCATCGCTCCGCGTGATGAGCCTTCCGGGGAAGACCTCTGATCGCTCCAAGGCTCAAGCCGCTCGACTTTGCGAACCGGTTGTTGAACCTCGTGTTGTCGGCTCATTCCGTGACGGTGCTGATTCTGGACCGGAAGTTGTTTGCGCGAGGCTCATCACGCGGAGCGGTGATGGCTACTTTGAAGACAACCAGTCGCAGGGGCTGCGTCCATTGAAGGGGTTCTCGAAATGAAGCGTCTTGTCAGCGTCGTGTCTGTCGCGTTGGTTTGGTGCGGGCTGGGGTTGGAGTCCGCATTGGCTCAAGACGCGATCGGGCTCACCGACGGACTGATCGGTCACTGGCCGCTCGTGAAGGACGCGATGGATGTCTCGGGAAACGGACGCGATGCGAAGGTGAGCGGCGTCGTGTGGCGAAACGGCTCGTTGAAGGATGGTGAAAAGGCGGCGGCGATGTTCGATGGGCGT
The DNA here is from genome assembly GCA_043738825.1 of Schlesneria sp. Lineage (GTDB taxonomy): Bacteria > Planctomycetota > Planctomycetia > Planctomycetales > Planctomycetaceae > Schlesneria. Next base: position 5,394 of record JAYUFF010000119.1, on the reverse strand, counting down.
GGGGCTTTCTTGGAGGTGCCCGTTCATCCAAAGCTGAAGCTAGGACGCGGAGACTTCTCGGTAGCGGCGTGGGTCTTCACGGATGGTTCCACCGACGATGTGCCGGGTGACATTCTCAGTCAATACGATCCGTCAACACGGCGTGGGTTTCATCTCGGTATGAAGACGAACACGGGTGTCACGTTCAATCAGGCGAACTTCCGGCAGCTTCAGTTTGGGATCGACAACGACCGGGTCTCGGACTGGCGCGACTGCGGCAAGCCGGGTAAGAAGTCTTTGTTGGCGTTCGGGCTGATCGCGCATAACGGGCGATTGTTTGCGGGAACGTGCGAGCCGGGTGCGGATGACTCGGGCCGCGTGTACATGTACTCGCACGGCACGACGTGGACCGATTGTGGATCGCCCGCGCCGAGCAATGCGATCACTGCGATGGCCGCCCACGGCGGGAAACTGTATGTCGGCACGGGCAAGTACCGCGTGGCGGGTTCGGCGCTGGCGGAGTCCGAAAACGCCAATCTCGGCGGACGCGTCTTTCGGTATGCGGGCGGGATGAAGTGGATCGAATCCGGCCAATTGGATTCGCGCTTTGACTTGAAGCCTGGCTTTGGAAAGCTGTCGCGCGTCGAGGCTGTTTCAGGGATGGTCACATTTCAGGGGCAACAATACGCGGGGTCGCTCTACAAGCCGCCGGGCTTTTTTGTGAATGCCGGTGCCGGGGGATGGCACGATGTCGGTGTGCCAGACGGCAAGCGAGTCGAGGCTCTTGCCGTCTACAACGGCCACCTGTACGCATCGAGCTACGACAGCGGGCACGTCTATCGCTTCGACGGCAAGACGTGGACTGACCTCGGCCAACTCGGCGATCCCGAGGTGAACACGCAGACGTATTCGTTCGCCATCTACGAGGGTCGGCTGCATGCGGGGACGTGGCGCAGCGGCAAGGTCTATCGGTTGGAAGAGACTCAAGTGCAATCCAAGAACCCCTCACCCCCGGCCCCTCTCCCCGCAGAGCCGGGGCGAGGGGAGAAGGATGAGCAGCCACGCTTCGAGTGGCGTGATGTCGGGCGACTCGGCGAAGAGTTGGAGGTGATGGGGATGCTCGTCCACAACGGACGCCTGCTGGCGGGGACGTTGCCACTCGCCGAGGTCTATCAGTTTGATGGAGGCGACAAGTGGCGAAGGCTCACGCAACTCGACACGACTCCCGATGTGAAGTACCGCCGGGCGTGGACGATGGTCGAGTACCAGGGCCAGCTCTTTTGCAGCACGCTTCCCAGCGGTCGTGTTCATGCATGTGAGGTCGGCAAACTTGCAACGTGGGATTACGAGTTCCCCACCGGCTGGCACCACGTCTCCGCCGTGAAGTCGGGCGGCAAACTGTTGCTGTTCGTCGATGGCAAACTCAAGTCGAGTTCCACCGACTTCTCACCCGAGGACTTCGACCTCTCGAACGATCAGCCGCTTCAAATCGGCTCCGGCCCCAACGACTTCTTCCACGGCCGACTCCGTGACGTGAGGCTTTACCGGCGTGCGTTGACTGTGGACGAAGCGGCCTTGCTCGCGAAGTCGCCATAGCCGGGCATCGTCTTCGTAGGCGAACGGCAAGAAAAGTCCTACCTAAAATAAAAGCCTGACGCGCAAGCGAAGGATGCTTGCGCGACTCGTCCTTCGCTTGCGCGTCAGGCTTCTATGGGCAAGTTTGTTTCTAGCGCTCGCCTTAGCGGGAGCTACTTGCCCGAGAGTTGGTCCACCACATGGAGCTTGCCGGCGCAGAAGCGGCAGGCGACTTTGACGCCAATATATTTCTTGGCGAACCGCAAATCTTGTTGGCAGTGCGGGCACTTGGAAAAGACATCGGCCTCGCTGACGTTGGGGCTGGCGGGGTCGAGACGGAAGTCGATGCTGCAAAACTTGCACTGGACTCGCTGACCCAGGTACTTGCGATTGATTTTGAGTTCCTGAGCGCACTTGGGGCAGCTCACGAACAGGCCCGTCGGTAGGATTTCAATCATCGCGTCAAGCTCTTGCAGGGGGATGAAGACGGGAACCTCCACGCTGTCCCGTTCGAGTTCCGGATTGAGCAGCGTGCGACAGTTGCGGCAGTGAATCATGCTCGGCGGCATCTCTTCGCCGCATTGGGGACAGGGACCACCGGGCCAGGCAGGCATCTGATTGCTTCCAAAAAATGTCGGGTTAAGAAAATGTCCGGCAGGTGATCCCTACTGTAGGCTTGTCGCTCCGCCGACAAGCGCTCCCGTCGGCGGAGCGACGAGACTACGGTCACTTCGAGGCAGCGGGCTTCGCCGGCTTGGCGCTCAGGCACGAGAGCTTGTGGAACGACCGCAGGTACAGGCGGTCATTGGCGACCGCCGGCGTGGAGTAACTGGGGTCACCCAAGGGACTCTGGCCGAGTCGCTTGAAGGTGGGACCGGCCTCGATCACGACGACCGTGCCGGACTCTTCGATGCAGTACAGTTTGCCGTCGATGCAAACGGGCGATCCGCTGAAGTTGTCTCCCACCCGCTCCTGCCACACGGTCTGGCTGGTCTTCGGGTCCAGGCAGGTGACGACGCCGTTGTCGTTCCACAAGAAGAGCAACTCACCGAAACCGATGATCGCGGGGACGTAGGGCAGTTCCTTGTCGCGTCGGATTTTGATGTGGGTCTCTGAGACATCGCCCTTGCCGGACGGATCGACTCCAATCAGTCGTGTCCCCTTGCCTCCCTCACCACAGGTGGCATAGATCAGTCCCTGGGCGAAGGCGGGGGAAGCGACCGTTCTCTTCGGCAACTCACCCGAGGTCCAGTTCTCTTGACCAGTCCAGGGGTCGAGACTCGTCAGGCCGGTCGCTCCCGAGAGACAGACCAGTTGCGGCTTTTGGTTCTTGGCCTCGATCAACAGCGGAGTGGCATAGGACGCCTCGCGGGCCGCGCGCATGGAACTCCATACAACTCGGCCTGTGCGACGATCACAGGCCACGACGGAGCTTGGCCCGTCCTGATCGTTCGCGATGATCACGAGATCCTCAAAGACCAGCGGTGAGGCTCCCTGACCGTGCTGGCTGACGAACGGGCCGAGCCACGTCCTCCAAGTGAGTTGCCCGTTGAAGTCATACGCGGCGAGGGCAAATCGTTCCTGGTCGGCAAACGCCACGTAGACCTGCTCGCCATCAGTGGCCGGAGTACTGGAGGCAAAGCTGTTTTTGAGGTGCTTGCGATTCGTGTTGTATCCCGCAGCTCGCGACCACTTGACCTCACCCGTGGTGGAATCCAGGCAGTACAAGTGGCGAACCTGCCCGGCATCCGTGGCTGTTGTCACAAACAGATGCCGGTTCCAGATGGCCGGTGACGAATGGCCTTCACCCGGCAGGTTGGCGACCCAAGCGTAGTCACCCTCGCTCCATGCGACAGGGATTCCCGTTTGAGGACTGACGCCCAAACCGTCCGACCCTCGATAGCGCGGCCAGTTCTCTGCCCACGCGGTGGAGGCCACCAAGACGCACGACAAGACCAGGGCCAACTCAATCCGAACCTTCGAGGAAATAGGGAACCCGCGATTCATCGGCATGACCTCGATCAGAGTGGTTGGAATTGTCGAACTCAGCAGGGGAACTCACGCCAGATTCCAGCATGACGCCAGATGTTCGTGACTGCAAGAGTTTGAGATCAGGCTGCTTGAGGCGTCACCGCATTTCAAATGGGATACATCGTGAATGTCATGAGCCGCGCCGTTGTTCGATTCGGGTGGTTGCGGTCCATCAAATCGGAACACAACGGCACGTCGATGGCACATTGATCGCGTCGATGTCTTCCCGTCGGGAAATTGCGTGTGTGTCTTGAGTGCGGGGCTTGATGCCGACTCTCAACACGGCACACAACGACGTGTGGGGAATTCATTCGGACGACATCAGATTTGGAGGCCAGAGAGGCTATAAAAGTGGTCGTTTGCCTTGCGGACGAGAGTTTGGCTTCCGTATCCTACCCGACACTTCCGTATCTCCTAATCACACGTTTGACACGTCGTTTTCCGGCGTTCATTGTTGCCGTTTCGGCGATCTCACAAATCTCAAGAGGCGTTGGTGCCATCGGATTCGATCATGAACACAGCAAACCAAGATGCAACGAGCGAGAATGCCACTTCCACACAAGTTGCCGCAGCCACGGCCTACTTGATCGTTCAGAACGGCCCGATGGAGGGGACGTTGATTCCGCTTCAGGCAGGGTACAACGCGACGATCGGTCGCGCGACGACAAATCGAATTGTGTTGCCCGACGAAATTTGCAGCCGGAACCACTGCGAGATTTTTTTCGACGCGGGACGATGGAAGCTGCGAGATTTGGGCAGCCGCAATGGGACGCGCGTTCGCGGTGAACCGATCTCCGGAGACTTTACGCTGACGGAAGGCCGACAGTTTCAGATCGGCACCACGTTCCTTGCCTTCACGCTGGACCGTGCCAAGTTCGATTGCGAGGAGTCGCGCCAGCGGCTCGATGCGGACACGGCCTCTGAAATGCCCGTGGTGCGCGACGGTGGCGTTGCCAACATCGAGACGGAAGTTCACCCCGAGATCGTCCATCGAACTGGAACGACAAGGTATTCGCGAGCTGACTCAGACGCGATTTCGTCCCGGGATCGAGCTGGTCAGGAAGCTCAGCGTTTGGTTCGCCTTGGTCTCAGAATGGGAGCGGCAGGCGACATCCGTTCACTCTCGGAAATCGTCCTGGATGGCTTGTTTGACGTGACCTCCGCAGACATCGGAGCCGTGTTGCTGTTGCCGATGGACTCGGTCGTTCAACACCCGGTTCCCGGCCACTTGGAATTGGTGGCGTATAAGTCCCTCGATTCGAGACCTTACGAGCGGACATCGGACTACGTGGCCGGTGTCGTGCTGGAAACTCGCGTGGCCGTCGTCGCACAGGATGTCAATGCGAATGATCGCTTCAAGAGCAGTGACAGCCTGAAGGCGATGCGAGCGGAAAGCATCATCTGTGCGCCGATCCGGACGGGAAACGTCCTGTTTGGGGTCATCCAACTCTACTCGACGAATCCGGACAACCGTCTCGATCCTGAAGACTCTGAATTTGCGTTGGCCGTGGCTGATCAAATGGCGCTCGCGCTGGAGCGGATTCACGAACGCAATCGACTGGCGGCTGGGTTGGCTCGCGTGGAAACGGAGAACCAGACTTTGCGCGAGCAATTGCAGATCGAAACGGAACTCATTGGCGACAGTGAGGCGATTCGCAAGTTGCGGGAGAGGATCCTGCGCATCGCACCCACAGGCGCAACCGTGTTGATTCGTGGAGAAAGCGGAGTTGGAAAAGAGTTGGTGGCTCGCGCCATCCACGAGCATAGTGGCCGAAAGTCGGGTCCGTTTGTGACCATGAACTGTGCCGC
>JAYUFF010000118.1:0-7062 GCA_043738825.1 Schlesneria sp. | reverse complement strand
GGGATATTATCCGATGTCCGTTTTCATAGTGTTTATCGCGTTCACATCGTGAAAACGTCGCGTGCATAATGCCCAGCAATTGAGAGACACTACACTAGCGGGGACCAACGTGCCGGTAGCTTCCTGTTTCCTGTCGCGAGGCACCGTCGTTTTTAAGTAGCTTCTCAACGAGTTTGGCCATCCGTTCGTGACCAGTCGGCGAGAGGTGAATGCCATCGACTGTCGCCCCCGATGAGGTGAGCAGCCCGATTAGCAATCGCTTCGGGAGCAGTGCGACTTTGTACTTGGAAGCCAGTCGGCGCTGAGCCTCCCCGTATCGGAATGCCAGCGGGGGCAGAGGCAAATCGAACATCAACACAATTCGGCCGGGCTGGTGCGCCGCGATGAGAAGCTGCTCCATGTCGCGTTCAAACTGCGCGACGGGCAGTCCCTCCAGCATGTCGTTGCCGCCAATTTCGAGCAGCAATACGGATCGTTCGGCATCGAGTAACGCGACTTGCTGTCGAGCTGACTTCAACGTCGCACCCGGCTGCGATGCGTCTGTGATCTGCCAGAGTGAACTGCGCGCGAGTCGCTGCGGCCACGTGTCCTCTCCGTCGTTCAGGCCCGCTGTCACAGAATCGGCCACGATGCACAGCCGGTGCGACGAGGCATCGACGGACGGTGAGAAGCGGTACGGCAACTCACACAGCACGATGACGAAGGCACCAGCGATGACGAACCAACTCAGCGAACGGACTCTCTGCAAATGACGGGATCGAACGACCGGGTCGCTCGCAGACTTTGATCGCCAGTTTGCCAGGCACAACCAGAGCAAGCTCGCTGCAAACAGAACGAGCAACCAGCGCGGTGTGGGAGACGGCAAGATGAACGACCAGATCAACCCGATTCGAGACGCGATGGTCAACGGCCGACGCCAGCGATCGTGGCGGTTGAAGATCAGTCCGACTTGAGCCAGACAAAACAGCAGCAACCCGCACAGATAGCCGTCTCCGCCGGGAAAGTGAAACATGGCGAGTCGCAGCAGCAGCGAAGGCTCTTGCATGAGGGGCGGCTTCCTCCAAGGAACGGGTTCTCAATAACTTTCCGATCTCGATCTTACTTTCTCCCTCCCCTCGGCGGGGAGGGCCGGGGAGGGGGGACGATCGAGTGGCAGGCATCAACTCTCCATCAGCCCCCCTCCCTAACCCTCCCCGCCGAGGGGAGGGAACAAGAATGAAAGCCGGGAAGTGATTCCGAGCCAATCTCCATTTCGCATCGTCACGCGGCAACTCGCTCGCTGTCGTTGGACATGGCGGCGTCGAGCCGCTGCAGGACGATTTCGGCCACGCGGCGGGTGGCACCGGTGGCATAGATCCGCTGGCGAATCTGATCGAGTTCGTCGCGCGCGGCGTCCAGCTTGCGAGGATCGCTCAGCCAGCGGTCGATGTCCTCGACAATCGCTTCGATCACGGGGGCCGGACTGCCGACGCTCAGGTACTCGGGCATCACCTTGCGTCCGGCGATCAGGTTTGGCAGTGACATGTACTTGATCGTGATCAGCAGCTTGCCGAGGAAGTACGTTGGCCAAGTGGTCCGGTACAGCACGACGGCCGGAGTCCGCCGGGCCAGCATCTCCAGACTGACTGACCCAGAGACCATGATCGCGCAGTTGGCGAGGTCGATGATCTCGGAAGTCTTGCCGACGAAGAACGACAACGGCAGCTCTTGCTGCAGCTTCTCGTACTGCTCGACGCAGAACTGCCGTTGGCTTTCCTTGTAGTTGGCGACGAGGAAGTTGACCTGCGGGTGACGGGCATGCAGTCGCCTCGCCGCTTCCAACAGCAGCGGCCAGCTTCGCGTCACCTCTTGGTGGCGCGAACCGGGGAGCAGCGCGACCGTCGGAGTTGTGTCCGACTTCCACTCGCGCTGAAACGATTCGTCGAGCGGATGCTCGGCCACTTCGTCGAAGAACGGATGGCCAACGTACAGCACCGGGATGCCGCGTTCCGCGTACCAGTCGGTCTCAAACGTCAGACCCGACAGCACGAGATCGACATGCTTGCGAACTCGACGGATGCGCCAGGGTGCCCACGCCCACAGTTGCGGCGGGAGGTAATAGATCACCGGGATGCCGGCCGCTTTGGCCTTGCGGGCGATCCACCAGTTGAAGCCGGGGAAATCGACAAGCACTACCAGATCGGGCCGATGCCGCTGAAAGTATTCTTCGGCCTGCTTGACCAGCTTGTAGAACTTCCAGATCAGCGGCAGCACCTGAAAGATGCCCATCACCGCCATCGTCGTGAGGGGAAACAACAGCCCACAGCCTGCGCGGTCCATCAGCGGACCACCGAATCCCGACGCACGCAGGTCGGGCCGACGACGCTTCAGTTCGGCAATCAGATGAGCGGCATGTTGATCGCCGCTCGGTTCGCCCACAGAAAAGAAGACATGCATGCTGAACAACTCGTGGGGTAGGTTTGCAACCTGCCCGTGACACGTGGAAACACGAGACTGGCAGGCTACAAACCCACCCGATGTCCCGTATTCAACAGACGGCGGACGAGGCTTCCCAGAAAACGATTTCGCCGTCAAGACCGGTGCATCCACGACGACCTGCCGACTCCAGTGCAAGCAGCCGTCTCATTTCGTTGTGAGTCGAGTGGGCAAACACTACCATCGCGGCATGTACCCCGAACGCCCCCGCCGCCCTGCGTCTCCACGTCCTGAGTCTGATCGTCCTGCGGGGCGACGGTCGCCTCCTGCGCGATCTGCGGACAATCAGCCACCGCCGTATCGGCAACCTCCACCTTATGGGCATGGGCGCGAGGCTCGTCGTGGACCGACGGTCACTCCATTTGAGTTGCTCGCTCAGCGACCGCTCTGCCCGGACGAGCATCAGCGGCTGCCGCAGATCGTGTCGAAAGGCCCAGTCTGGCACCCGTTTCTGTACCGCAAGCAACTTGGTGACTTCGATCCGACCGCGCGGCCGGGCGATCTGGTCGAAGTGGTTTCGTCGGCGGGAGTGACTCAGGGATTCGGCCTCTTCAATCCGCGCGCCGAGATGGCCGTGAGGCTGCTGCGAGCTGGAGTTCATCGCCCCGATGAGGCGTGGTGGGACGAGCGTCTGGCGGCGGCGGTCGAGTTGCGGCGCGGGTTGCTCAAACTGGACGAAGTGACGGACGCCTATCGTGTGATTCACGCCGAGGCCGATGGTCTGCCGGGCTTGATCGTGGACCGATTGGGCGACGTGTTGGTGGCCGAATGTTTTTCGCTCGGCATGTACCAGCGAGCCGAGGCAATTCTGACGATGCTCGAACCGCTGTGCGGGACCAAGCACGGGGTGATGCGCGCGGCACCGGCCTCACAGGACCACGAAGGTTTCAGCGCCGAGCCAACCGGATCGGAGGGCCTCCCCGCCAAATCGGTCGTGCGCGAACAGGGGACTCAGTTCCGCGTGGACTTCGTCAGCGGACAAAAGACCGGCTTCTACTGCGATCAGCGCGAGAACCGGAAGATGGTGGCTGGCTTCTGCGCTGGAAAGTCGGTGCTGGACCTCTGCTGCTACACGGGTGGATTCGCCATCCAAGCGATGCGACTGGGCAACGCGGCCGAGGCCACTGGAGTGGAACTCGACGAGGAAGCCGCCGCTCTGGCGAAGGAAAACGCGAAGCTGAACCGCGTCAAACCGACCATCGTGCAGGCCGACATCTTCGCCTACATGCGCGACATGCTTCGCAACGGGAAACGCTACGACGTGGTGGTGCTCGACCCACCCAAGCTGATTCGCTCGCGTGAAGAGATCGAAGAGGGGAAGCACAAGTACTACGACCTGAATCGCCTGGCGATGCAGCTCGTCGCCCCCGGCGGCACGATGCTCAGTTGCAGTTGCTCGGGACTGCTCGATCGTGCCGAGCTCACCAAGATCGTCTGTGCCTCACCCGAAGTCGGACGTCGAGTCCAGATCATCGGCATGGGTGGCGCGGCGGCCGATCACCCGATCGCCACCAACTGCCCCGAAAGCGAATACCTCAAGTCGGTCTGGCTGAGGCTGGAGTAGTTTGGATTTGTCACCTCGCCCCTCGCCTTGGAGGGGAGAGGGCTAGGGTGAGGGGTTCTTCAGTTTTGTCGGCCTGCGACAAACATGGAATCATTGCCAGATGAATCAGGTGAGCAAGTCGAGGTTTTGAATTCATCGCTTTCATTTTTCGGCCTCTCTCTTTCTGTCTCCTTCTTGGTTGGTGGGCGAAGAGGGAGACAGAAAGAGAGAGGCAGAAAAATGCTTGGAACTTGAAGAGAAGCCACTCTAACCCTCACCGCACAGAGCCGGGGCGAGGGGACCGGAAAGAAATCAGCCACACGATCAGCGGATGTCTCCATGAACAAGGCCTTCTTGCGTGAGCCGGAACAAGTCGATGCCCGCTGTCCGGGCTGTCAGTCGGTGGGACATGCCGTCGGGCCGGAGACGCTGAACGCCCGACTGGCCGCTGACGTGCGCAGGACGCTCGCCGAGTCGGGCTACTTCTGTCCGAACGGTCGTTGCAACGTCGTCTATTACGATGACTTCGCCAGTGTCGTGAAGCGAGACTTGGTGCCCGGCCCGATCCCAATCAAGGATGCCGACGCGCCGCTCTGTGCCTGCTTCGGCGTCACTCGATCCGACATCGAGGTCGATGTGGAGGAAGGAGCCGTCACGCGGACTCGCGCGGCGGTGCTGAAGGCTCAGTCGGACCAGGCCCAATGCACCACGTTGGCCCCCAACGGTCGGACCTGCGTCCCCGAAGTGCAGGGCCATTACATACGCTGCAAACAGCGGGCAGGTGGTTGAGGGCGTTGCTATCACAGTCTGCTTCGAGCGGGCGCATTCGCCGATTGGGAGTGCTGATTTCTTTGCTTGTCCCCTCGCCCCGGCTTTGCGGGGAGAGGGCTAGGGGGAGGGGCGCGCCGCAACACAGAAGAACCCCTCACCCTAGCCCTCTCCCCTCCAAGGCGAGGGGCGAGGGGATAAGAAGGAGCAGAGCAGCGGACATCGCGTGACGCTGCGGCTAGAATCCGTCGCCTCATTGAACATCGGGTTCGACCACTCATCACGACCACAGAATCGACATGCTTCAACGTCTCCGCCATCTGCTGGAATTGATCCGGTTCAGTCACACGGTCTTCGCGTTGCCGTTCGCGTTGCTTTCGGCGGCCCTCGCGTGGCACCAGCCCGACTCGCCGTTTGCGTGGTCGCAACTCGGGGGGATCGTACTGTGCATGGTCTTTGCCCGCTCAGCCGCGATGGCGTTCAACCGCGTTGTGGATCGCCGCATTGATGGCGAGAACCCTCGCACCGCGAAGCGTCACATTCCGGCGGGGCTATTGAGTCTGCCAACCGTTGTCGCCTTCACGTTGATCTGTTCGGCAGGCTTTGTGGCCTCGACGCTGTTGTTTCTGCCAAACCGCTGGCCACTGATCCTGTCGGTGCCGGTGTTGTTGTTTCTGCTCGGCTATTCGTTTGCGAAGCGGTTCACGGTCTGGTGCCACTACTGGCTGTCGGCCGCACTGATGCTGTCGCCGCTGGCGGCGTGGATCGCCATTCGGGGCGAGGTGGCTTTGACTCCCGCGCTGCTTTCAGCCGTTATCTTCTTCTGGGTCGGCGGTTTCGACATTCTGTATGCCTGTCAGGACGCTGACTTCGACCGTGACAAACGCCTGTTCAGCATCCCGTCCCGCTGGGGTATTTCGGTTGCGCTGCGAGTCGCCCTTGTCAGCCACCTCCTCACGATCGCCGCTCTCTTCGCCCTGTGGCACTTCGCCGGACTGGGGCCAGTGTTTTTGACGGGAATCGTGGCAGTGGCGGCTTTGCTCCTCTACGAACACTCGCTGGTGAGGCCCCACGATCTGACTCGCGTCAACGTCGCCTTCTTCAACGTGAACGCCGTGATCAGCCTCGGCTTGTTCGCGGTGGGACTCGTCGATCTGTGGTGGCGATAACGATGTAGGATGGGCACTCCTGCCCGTCCGGTCCTTTGCGAAGACGGACGGGCAGGAGTGCCCATCCTACTATCGAGCCTCGTGGCTGATTGGCAGCGACCCGACTACAATCCGCCGCCAACTTCACCGGACAGCGACTTCACTCCAGAGACAGACACCGAACGATGACCGAGTCCGCCACGTTTCGACAGATCGAACAGATCGAGCAAAAAATCCTCGCCGGAGAACGGGTCTCGTTCGACGAGGGCCTGTACCTCGACGAGCACGCCGATGTGTTGGCTCTCGGGCGGCTGGCCAACATCGTGCGCGAGCGGAAGAACGGCAACTTCGCGTACTACAACACGAATATCCATCTGAACCCGACCAACGTCTGCGTCTATCGCTGTAAGTTCTGTGCGTTCCGGTCGGACCTCAAGGACGAGAAGGCGTATGTCTTCTCGGACGACATGCTGCGCGAGCGAATCCTCGAAGCGCGGTCGCAGGGAGCGACCGAGATTCATGTCGTTGGCGGCCTGCACCACCAGAAGAAGTTCGACTGGTACGTGAACATCGTCCGCGTCCTGCACGAGACCTGCCCCGAGATCCACATCAAGGCGTGGACGGCGGTCGAGATCAACTGGTTCAGCTTCATCACCAAGCAATCGACCGAGTGGGTCTTGAAACAGATGCTCGACGCGGGACTCGGTAGCCTGCCCGGTGGCGGTGCCGAAATCTTCCATCCCGAAGTCCGCGACCAGATCTGCGAACACAAGGCCGACGGCGAGAACTGGATCACCTGCCATCGGACTGCTCACCAGCTTGGCCTGCGGTCCAATGCGACGATGCTCTACGGGCACGTCGAGCAGGCGCGACATCGCATCGACCACCTCTGCAAACTGAGAGCCTTACAGGATGAGACCGGCGGCTTTCAGACGTTCATCCCGCTGGCGTTCCATCCCGAGAATACGGGCCTCGACCACATTATCAAGCCGACGGGGACGATGGACCTGCGGATGATCGCCCTGTCGCGAATCATGCTCGACAACTTCGACCACATCAAAGCGTACTGGATCATGCTGGGTGAGCAGATTGCGCAGGTGGCCCTCGGTTTCGGAGCCGACGACCTCG
>JAYUFF010000117.1:0-7071 GCA_043738825.1 Schlesneria sp. | reverse complement strand
CATGCTCCTGGAGAGAAAGGGGTCAGGAGACAGGGGTCAGGAGAAAGGAGACAGACAAAACTCTCCGTTCGGACTGCGTTCCCCTCTTCCTGATTCCTGACCCCTGATTCCTTCATTTCTTCACCGGCAGCCAGCCTTCATCACTGGCCTGCAACACTTCTTCGATCGTGGTCAGACCCTCTTTGACCTTGCGCAGCCCGTCGTATCGCAGCGGGATCATCCCCGAGCGTCGGGCGTATTCGTTGACGGTTTGAATGGTGGGCGAGACGGAGATCGCCTCGCGCAGGGCATCATCGACGACCAGCAGTTCGTGGATCGCGATGCGTCCCGAGAAGCCCGTGTTGCGGCACTTGGCACAGCCGACGCCGCGATAAAATTCGTTCGACACCAGGCCCATGTGCTGCATGACGGAGAGCATCGCCTTGGGTGGCTCGTAGGCTTGTTTGCATTTCGCGCAGATGCGCCGGCACAGGCGCTGGGCCAGCACGCCGTTGAGCGACGCGCCGATCAAGTAGCCTTCGACGCCCATGTTGACCAGCCGCGTGACGGCACTACAGGCGTCGTTCGTATGCAGCGTGCTGAAGACCAGGTGCCCGGTGAGCGCGGCCTGAACGGCCGTTCGCGCCGTCAACTCGTCCCGAATTTCGCCGACCATCAGGATGTCGGGGTCTTGGCGCAGCAGGCTCCGCAGCATGGCGGCGAACGACAGGCCGATCTTTTCGTTGACCTGAAACTGATTGATCAGCGGCAACTGAAACTCGACGGGATCCTCGACCGTGCAGATGTTCTTTTCGATCGAGCTGACGGTGTTGAGGGCCGCGTACAGTGTCGTGCTCTTGCCGCTGCCGGTCGGTCCCGTGACCAGCACGATGCCGTTCGGCTTGTGAATCTGGGTCTGAAAGCGTTCGAGGTTCTCACTGCTGAAACCGAGTTGGGCCAGCGACAGCGGGATGCTGCGGTTGTCCATGATGCGGATGACGGTCTTCTCGCCGTGTGCGAGCGGCAGCGTGCTGACGCGCAGGTCGATCGAGCGGTTCTCCATCATGACGTGGATGCGGCCATCTTGTGGCAGGCGGCGCTCGCTGATGTCCATCGACGCCATGATCTTGATGCGCGAGGCGACGGCCGGTGCGATGTGACCGGGCAGTTCCAGAGACTTGAACAGCGCCCCATCGACTCGATACCGGACGCGAATCTGCCGCTCGGTCGGTTCGATATGGATGTCGCTCGCCCCCTCTTTCACCGCCGAATAGATGATGTAGTTGACCAGTCTGATGATCGGACTTTGTCCGGCCAGTTCGCTGCCCGAGCCGATGTCGTCGATCGAGTCCTCGATCAGTTCGACCGCGTCGCTCTGCACGTCGTCGATGATGTCGTCGATGACGAACACCTGGCTGTCGGGCAGATAGGTTTGCAGCATCCGGCGGATGTCGCGGGCCGAGGCGATCGCGAGCTGAACCTCGCACCGCGCGACCGACTTCAAGCGGTCGAGCAGGAAGACATCGGACGGCTCGGCCACGGCGACGGTCAGCGTGTCGCGCAGCTTGAACAGCGGCAGCACGCAGTGCTTTTCGATGAACTCGCGCGGCAGCAGTTCGACCGCCTTGGGGTCGAACAGCCGCGTTTCGAGTCTGACGAACGGCAGATTGAATTCGACGGCCAGACATTCCAGCACCTGCTCCTCGGTGCAGAACTCCCGCTCGACGAGCACCTCGCCCAGCAGCTTCGATCCCTCGCCCTCGGCCTGCAATGCCAGCGCCTGTTCCAACTGCTCGGGCGTGAGAAACCCCTGACGAACCAGCAGGTCGCCAAGTCGCGGGCGGGGCTTGAGCAGGAGTGGCTTGTGCATGATGGAACGCGGCGTCTACTTCTGTCGTGACGGATCGGAGTGAGAGTTGGAGTGCAAAGTGAGAAGTGAGCAGTGCAAAGTGCAAAGTGGGGGAGAGGCAGACACTCCTTCAGTCGGGACTTGCAGCCAGTCGGTGTTGCGACGGTCTTCGCGCTAGGTCGGGCGACGGATGTGAGATTCTTTCATTTTGCACTTTGCACTGTTCACTTCTCACTGTTCACTTCTCACTTTGCACTCATCCCAATGATGCAAATCGTCACAGCCGAACTACCGAAAGCTGGCCACGGCGTCGATCACCGAATCGAACAGGTCAAAGCGTTGGTCGAGGCGCGTCACCTCGAAAATCTTGCGGCCCGGATTGACGAGGCCGCTGATTTTCACAGTCCCGCCCGCCCGCCGGGCCTGATCCTGCAAATCGAGCAGCGTGGTCAGGCCGACACTGTCGAACAGCTCACTGCGGTCCATTTGCAACACGATCGACGAGCGACCGTTGCTCAGATGTCCCTCAACGGCGGCGACGAACACGCGCGAGGTCTCTTCCGTCAGATCGTCCGGAGTGTGAACGACCAGGACTTCGCCAAAGGTTTCTGTGGAAATCTGCATGACGGGTTTCTGTCAATCTCGTAGGGCCGGTTCCACCGGCCGGTTTCATGATTGTTTGGTTTCACTCAGCGGCCGGTGGAACCGGCCCTACAAGCGACAAGCGACGACAAGTGACAAGCTGCCGGTCTCACACGCTGAATGCGGGAAGTTCGGTTTCACTGCCATAGCGCGACACGCGCGGAGCCGAGTTGTATCCGAGTATCTCGCAAACTTTCATCACCAGTTCGCGCGGGCTGAACGGCTTGAGAAAGACGGCTGCGAGTTCCAGTTCGGCTTCGATGTTGGTGTCTTCGTCCAGCTCAAAGCCCCGCGCGGTGAGCATGATCACCGGCAGATGGGCCAGCGTCGCGTCGGCCCGCACGCAGCGAACCAACTCGGCACCGTTCATGCCCGGCATCGTGTAGTCCGTAATGAGCAGCGCCGGTGGAACGCGACGCAGCAACTCCAGCCCGGTTTCGGCATCCGGCGCGCCGTGAACCTCGAAGCCGGCGCGAGTGAACTTCAGCGAGATCGCCCGCACGATATGAGGCTCGTCATCGCAGACGATGATGCGGTGTGTCATGACGGTGTCCCGGTGCAATGAAGGTTGAAGGTTGAAGGTCAGAGGTCAGAGGTCAGAGGTCAGAGGAAGCTGGTGCGGTGGCCGCCTTTGTCTGGCCCTCAACCTTCAACCCTCAACGTCCACTCAACGTCCCGTTGTGGCGAGGTCTTTCTGCGGTGAGCGGCTTTGCACCTCGGTGTGCCTCGTCCCCCGGTCGCGATGGCCGAGCGGGACACGCACCGAGAAGCAACTCCCCTTGTTGACTTGCGAGGTGACGGCAATCGCCCCGTCGTGAATGTTGGTGACGATGTACTTGACCAGCGCCAGCCCGAGTCCCGTGCCGGCGGCGGCCTTGTTGTTTTGAGGCACGCGGTAGAACCGCTCGAACAGACGCGGCAGCGCGTCGGCCGGGATGCCCATGCCGTTGTCCTGCACATCGATCACGGCTTCGGTGTCCTGCATCCGGCTGCGCAGCCGGATCTCACCCCCCGCAGGCGTGTACTTGATCGCATTCGACAGCAGATTGATGACCGCCTGGCCGAACAGATCGAAATCCAGGTGAGCGGGCAGATACAACTCGCTCAGTTCCTCGACGATCGTGATGTTCTTCTCTTTGGCTGGTGCCGCCACGACCTCCATCGACTTCTTGAGGATGCGGTTGATGTCGAGGTCTTCGCGCTGCACCTTGATGACGCCGCTTTCCACTCGGGCAAAGTTCAGCAGGTTGTTGACGAGTCGCGTCAAACGAACCACCTGCTCGTCGATGAACTTCAACAACTCCAGGCGTTCGGCCGGATCTTCCACATCGTCGTCCATCAGCAGTTCGGTGTAGGCCCGGATGCTGGCCAGCGGCGTCTTGAGTTCATGGCTCACCGCCGAGACGAACTCCGCCTGCTTGCCTCGTTCCTGAGTCTCTTCGCGAATGTCGGCCAGGATCGCCGCGACGCCGCCCAGGCGGCCATCCTCGTCGTACAGGTTGGCGGCTCGAGCGCGATAGGCTCCCGCCTCTCCCGAACACTTCAAATTCAATTCGGCCGTGCGACGATCGGCGGCTGCCGGACGGGTTCGGGCCGATGAGACCAGGGCCTTCAATCCATCGAGATGCTCCCACGCGGCCGTGGACGGCAGGCTGGAGTCGCCCGTCACCGCCGCCATCAGCGCCGAGGCGCTTTCGTTGTGATAGATCAGCGATTCACCGGCATCGAGCAGGAACACCGGTTGATCGAGTTGATCGAGAGCCTGTTCGAGCCGTCGCACCTGATTCCGCAACAGGTGGGCTCGCGCCTCCAAACGGGTCCGTTGTTCGGTGAGCTTGCGTGAGTTGGCTTCGTGAGCGTGGATCAGATCGACGAGTTCGCCGAGCAACGATTGGAAGACGCCCGTGGCCGACAGATCGGCCTCGCGCAGATCGGGCCGTCTCAAGATCGCCTCGGCCGCTTCGGCTTGTCGTCGAAACAGAAAGATCGTCGCGGTCAACCCGGTCAGGCTGCCGGCAAACGTCAGCAACGCGGCACTCGGTGCCTGGAACATCCACGAACTGACGAGCACGGCCATCAGGCCGCACGCGATCGACGGCAGGCACAGCGGCAACAGCAGAGTGCCTCGGTCCACGGAGGGCAACTGAACCGCAGTCGCTCCCGAAAGTTCGACCGATTCGATCCGTGGTGAACTTCCTGGTGAACTTCGGTGGACAGACATCACGTCAGTGGCCATGACTGATCCTCACAATCGAACGGGCGTCCCGGCAAAGGTCGATGAGGCACGGCCCGCCGCACCTTCGCTTCCTTCCCGTGGGGAACCTAGGTTGCGGTTGCGATGTTGTCCAATTGCAACAGGGGTTGCCGGGACACAACAGAAGCCGTCGGCGACAGGCCCGTTTCGTTGTGCCGGTTCGCTCGGACGAGAGGGTCTTAACGATGCGAACGATCAGTCACTCAGAGCCTGACACCAACCCGCAGCGTCAGCGAGGGCGGACGCTTTGAACGACGACGATCTGAAATCGACCAGACCGTGGAGCGTCCGCCCTCGCTCACGCTGCGGGTGACTTGAGCACCGACGCCAAACTCGGACGTAAAAATGCACAGCCCCTAACCGTAACGACGCCCTCGCTGACGCTTCGGGTTGGTGTGCAACCGGCCATCATCGGGGCCAGGCCGCTCGTCGCTCAAGTGCCGGCCGGTTCGGCGTCGCTCGTATCGGAGCCGCCTTCGTCGTCCTGCGGCTCCAAGTTCGCAACCGCCTGTTTGCGAAGCAGGTGCATGTCCATGCCACCCATCGTCACAACGCGTTCCGGCTGCCACGCCTCGGGGATTTGGAAGTGGCTCTCGGTCGGAGTCCGCAACACCAGCAGTGCGTTGTTGACGGACAACTCGTCGCGCGTCAGGCGGGACAGCGAGCGATACAGCGGCGAACCGACTTTCAGTTGCTGGATCATCTCGTAGGGCGGATCGAAGAAGATCACGCCGTAGGGATACCAGCCTTCTTGGCCCTGCGCCTTGAACGAGCAGCGCAAGCAATCGACTCGCCAGCAGAGTGTTCGATCGGCAACGCCGAGATGCTCCACGTTCTGAGTCAGCAGGGCATGAGCACGATGATCCTGCTCGCAAAAGACGACGCTCTTCGCGCCCCGGCTGAGAGCCTCAAACCCCAGTGAGCCAGTTCCCGAAAAGACATCCAGCACGCGCTGATCCGGCATGTAACCTCGGATGTAATCGAACAACATGACCTTCGCGCGGTCGGTGATCGGCCGCGTCGTGCTGCCCGGATTGACCAGCAGCTTTCGTCGCCTCAACTGTCCCGCTACGATTCGCATCCCTGTCACCCGCCCTGAAGAAATTGACTTTGCCAATCCTCACACCAACCCGAAGCGTGAGCGAGGGACTGAACGCCTCCCTCGCTGACGCTTCGGGTTGGTGTGTCGGGCGACAGCGTAGACCCCACCGCCCGAGACCTCAAGGACGAGCCTCGTCACCACTGAGAGTATTTGATGACCGACGACCACGACGAAACGAATGCCGGCCCCGAATTGCCGCCGCTCCAGCCGCTGAAAGTTCTTCCTTACTTGACCGCCGACCTCGCGGGAATTGACGGACAGTGGAAGGAGAACCCCGAGGACTTCGTTGTCGAGGAAATCCCCGCCTACGAACCGGTCGATGCCGGTGAGCACCTCTTCCTCTGGATCGAGAAGCGCGACGTGGCCGCCGCCGATCTCGTGCGACATATCGGTCGCACGCTGAAGTGCCCGCCCGGCGACATCGGTGTCGCGGGAATGAAGGATCGCCGCGCGGTGACTCGGCAGTATGTCTCGATCCCCGCCAAGTTCGCGGCGGGTGTCGAGCAGTTGAACACGGAGTCGATTCGCGTGCTGAAGTCGGCTCGTCACGGCAACAAGCTGCGCACGGGCCACCTGCACGGAAACCGCTTTTCCATTCTGATCCGCGATGTCGTTGAAGAGAACGTCGCCGCGCGAGCCGCCGCGATCGCCGACCGCATTCGCCAGCTTGGCTTTCCAAATTACTACGGCCAGCAACGCTTCGGCCACAACGGTGAGACGCTGCAACTCGGCCTGGACCTTCTGTCAGGACGAAGACGCTCACGCGACATTCCCGAGCCGCAACGTCGGTTTCTGCGCCGGCTGTCGCTCTCGGCGGTGCAGTCCGATCTCTTCAACCACGCACTCGCCAGCCGATTGACCGACGGCTTGTTGAACAAGGTGCTGGTCGGCGACTTGATGGAGGTCGTCCCGTCCGGCGGCAAGTTCATCGCGGAGGATCTCGCCGCCGAGCAGCCTCGTTACGACGCGGACCAGACGGCAGTCACCGGCCCGATGTTCGGTCCCAAAATGCGAGACCCATCCGGCGAACCGCTTGAACGTGAGCAAGAGCTGCTCGAACGCAGCGGCCTGCTCCCCGAGCACTTTGTCAAGTTCCTCAACCTGATGGCGGGCACGCGCCGCGCCTACGTCGTCCGTCCCGGTGAATTGACCGTCACGACCGAAGCGGATGGCCTGCGCTTCGAGTTCTCACTCCCCAGCGGCAGCTACGCGACGGTCTTGCTGCGCGAGTTCATGAAGTCCGAG
>JAYUFF010000116.1:0-7087 GCA_043738825.1 Schlesneria sp. | reverse complement strand
GAACGGTCTTCACCGATGACGTGCAGATGCTGACCGGCATCGAGATCGGAGACGGCGGCGTCTGGCTGATGACTCCGCCGCAACTCGTGTTCGTCCCGGATCGCGATGGCGACGACCAGCCGGACGGCGCGCCGGTCGTGATGCTCGACGGGTTCACTCCCTCGACCGACAACTACCACACGTTCGCCAACGGTTTGAAGTGGGGTCCGGACGGCTGGCTTTACGGCCGCTGTGGAGCCTCCAGCCCCGGCCGCCTCGGCGCGCCCGGCACACCCGACGAGCAGCGCGTTCCGCTCAACGGCGGCATCTGGCGGTATCGGGCTTCGTCTCTTTCTCCCTCCCCTCGGCGGGGAGGGCCGGGGAGGGGGGTCGATGGGCTTGAGACGCCGAATGCTCAATCGCCACCCCTCCCTAACCCTCCCCGTCGAGGGGAGGGAACAAAGCTGAAGAAAGCCGAAGAAAGAACCCCTCACCCTAACCCTCTCCCCTCCAAGGCGAGGGGCGAGGGGACCGGAAAAGACAAACCGGCCATCGTCGAAGTTCTCTGTCACGGCACAACAAACCCGTGGGGCATGGATTGGAACGAGTACGGCGAGGCGTTCTTCATCAACACGGTCAACGGTCACCTGTGGCATGTCATTCCGGGGGCGCACTTCATGCGGCCTCACAGCGAAGACCCGAACCCTCACGTGTACGAACTGATCGATCAGCACGCGGACCATTATCACTGGGACACCGGCAAGGACTGGTCCGACAGCCGCAACGTAACGGGCGAGCACGACAGGCTCGGCGGCGGGCACGCTCACAGCGGTGCGACGATCTATCTCGGTGATAACTGGCCGAAGGAATATCGCGGCCGATTGCTGACGCTCAACCTGCACGGTCGGCGAGTGAACGTCGAGCAACTCGAACGCGAAGGCTCGGGCTACGTCGGAAAGCATGAGCCGGACATGCTGCACGCCGCCGACCCGTGGTTCCGCGGCATCGATCTCAGCTACGGCCCCGACGGCGCGGTCTACATTCTCGACTGGAGCGACACCGGCGAATGCCACGAACATACGGGCGTCCATCGCACGTCGGGCCGCATCTATCGCGTGAGCTATAAGCCGGATGTTCCTCTCACCCCAGCATCCATGTCGATAGGGCAGAGGTTGTGGGAAAAGGTGAGGTGGCGTACCGAGGGGCTAGGCGCACTGCAAGAAGATGACCTTGTCAGATTGAATCGCGATCAGAACGACTGGTTCGTTCGCCACGCTCGGCAATTGCTCATCGACCGGTTTGGCCCGCAAAACGGCTCTGTGGACAAGGCCGCACGGACGGATGTTGTTTCCGAGTTGCGGGCATGGTTTGAATCCAAGGCCAATGTCACGGTGAAGCTTCGCGCGTTGTGGACGCTCTTCCAGTTGGAGGCCCTCGACGACGATGAGCTGCTCAAACTGACGCGGCATCCCAGTGAACACGTTCGCGCGTGGATCGTGCGCCTGCTGACCGACGATTGCCCGCTCGACACGATCCAGGGACAGCCGCATCCGTTTGCGAAGGCTCCGAGCGACGAAGTCATTCGCGAACTGATCCGCATGGCGCGCGAGGACGACTCGGGACTGGTGCGGCTCTCGCTGGCGTCCACATTGCAGCGACTGCCGTTGGAACGACGGATCGAACTCGCCACGCCCCTCGCCTCGCGCGCCGAGGACGCCGACGATCACAACCTCCCTTTGATGGTCTGGTACGGGCTGATGCCGATTCTTGTCCCCGTGCCAGTGGTCAGTGGTCTTCCTCTGGTTCCCTCTCCCCCGTCTTCGGGGGAGAGGGCTAGGGTGAGGGGGCCGAGTGGTGAGAACGCTATCCCAAAAGAAGAAGCCGAAGAAAGAACCCCTCACCCTAACCCTCTCCCCTCCAAGGCGAGGGGCGAGGGGACTGGAAAAGACAGCTCCACAAGAGAAGGTTCCAATGTTGGCCCAATTGCGATGGCGCGATTCGCGACCGAATGCCGTTTCCCCACGACGAGGCGGCTCATCGCGAGACGGCTTGCCGAGCTAATCGATGAGC
Organism: Schlesneria sp.; assembly: GCA_043738825.1. Taxonomy (GTDB): domain Bacteria; phylum Planctomycetota; class Planctomycetia; order Planctomycetales; family Planctomycetaceae; genus Schlesneria. The sequence continues at coordinate 5,038 of JAYUFF010000116.1, read as the reverse complement.
ATCCGCAGGCCGTTGAAGAATTGTTGACGAGCGCAAAGGAGGACAAGTCTCTACAAGACGTTCTCGACGGACTGACCGCTGGATTCGCGGGACGACACAAAGTCAAAGCGTCCTCGACGTGGGAAGCTGTTCAGCAGCGAGTCGCCTCGTCCGAGAACGCGAAGCTGCGCGAGCGGGTGCGCGACTTGAGTGTCCTGTTCGGCGACGGCCGGGCGCTCGATGAGGTCAAGCAGGTCGCACTCGATGGCAAAGCGGAAATGGCTTCGCGCAAGGCCGCGCTGCAAACATTGATCGACAACAAACCGGATGACCTGCGCGAGGTCTGCGAGAAGCTGCTCGCGGTGCGGTCGCTGAACACGGTCGCCGTGCGGGGACTGGCCGCGTTCGACGATCCGGCGCTTGGTGAGAAGCTCGCCAAAAACTATCGCAGCTTCTATCCGCAGGAACGTCCCGCTGTGATCGAGACCCTCGTCTCACGCCCTTCGTTCGCGAAGGCGTTGCTGGTCGAGATGGCGGCGGGGAAGATCGCCCGCTCGGACGTGTCGGCCTTTCAAGTGAGGCAGATTCGCAGCTTTGGCAACGACGAACTGACGCGGCAACTGACCGAGGTCTGGGGCGAGTTGCGGGACTCACCCGACGACAAGAAGCAACTTGTCGCGAAGCTCAAGAGCCGGCTGACGCCCGACGAATTGCAGACGGCCGACAAGAGTGCGGGCCGCGCGGTGTTCAACAAACTGTGCGCGAACTGCCACCGGCTTTACGGCCACGGCGGCCAGGTCGGTCCCGACCTGACGGGCGGCGGTCGGCACAACCTCGATTACGTCATGGACAACCTCGTCGATCCCAGCGCCGTCATCGGAGCCGACTACCGCATGAGCATCGTGGTCCTGAATGACGGTCGCGTCTTGAACGGCCTCGTCAGCGGCAAGACCGACCGCGCACTGACACTTCAAACCGCGAAGGACCGCTTGACACTCGCCCTCTCCGACATCGAAGAACTCAAACCGTCGTCACTCTCATTGATGCCGGAAGGCCAACTCCAACCACTGACCGACGCCGAAACCCGCGACCTCGTCGGTTACCTGATGCACCCGACGCAGGTGCCGTTGCCTTAGCCGCCTGTTGAAAATCTGATGTAGGGTGGGACAAGCTCGTTTCGAGCGCCGGCCCACCATGAGAAGTCGCGGTGTTTCATGGTGGGCCGGCGCGTCGAAGCGCCGCTGGTCCCACCCTACGATCCTTTTTCAACAGGCTGCTAGAGGCGGTGCCTTCGACTTCTGAGAGTGGCGTCGCCGTAGGGTGCGTGAAGTCTTCGGAACGCACCGGCAGGAGAATCACTGTTCCCGCGATGGTGCGTTCCGAAGACTCCACGCACCCTACTTTGCTGATGCACCCGACGCAGGTGCCGCTCCCGTAGTCCCGTCGCTCCGCCGACGGGACATCTGAGCGACCTCACGCAGCCAACGAGAGTGCTTGTCGGCGGAGCGACAAGCCTACAGTAGGAAGCGGCGATTCAATGTGGCCTGTAGTTTGCTTCGTTTGATGACGATAAACGCGCGTCAGGGAAGGCATTGAGCCGCCGCATGTGCGGATAACCGAAAAGACTGCGGGCAGAACGTAACGATTCTGCCGGGCGGTCTGTGATCGGGACGGCTCACGCGGTCGAGGGATCGGTTCGTGGTTCCCGATTGAGGTCGCGTGCGATGCCGATTCGTCTGCTCATCCTGTCAGCATGGTTGCTTGGGTTTTGGTCAGGTTCGGTGGTGGCTTTGGCTGGCGAAGATGCAGGCTCGGGGCGCGAGTCGTCTGCCGGTCGGGCTGCGATCGCAGCCGAATCGGTCACGGCATCGACGAGCGGTTCGCGCGATGCGGCCACCGAGTTGGAGCGGCCTCGCGTGTCGGCTCGCAATCCGCGCGTGGTCTTCATCACGGCCAAAGACTGTGATGAGTGCGAGCGGGTGCTGACGCGGCTCCGTCGGCCGGGCGGAGACTTCGAGACCATGAAGTCGGTCGGCTGGAAGATCGGCGAGGGACCGGAGAACCACATTCAGATCGTCGATCGCGCGGCCGTGCCCGATCTCGTCGAGAGGCTGGGCGTGCGCGAGTTCCCGACCGTGGCGTGCATCACTGACGGTGAGATCGCCCGCGCGTTCCAGAGCGGCTGCACGACGCCACTCGATTCTTGGACGCTCAGTTGGCTGATGAAGGGGAAGGACGAACGCCCCACGCCAGTGAAGCCCGAGCCGATCACTGTCGCCACGACCGGCAACTACCCACTGCGCGGCAACCACTGGTCGCTCGACGGCATCTGGAATCCGTCGAAGGAGGCGCTCGTGAGCCATCTGCGCGGTCCGGTTCACGGCCCCCAACTGGCCGCTTCGTATCAGATCGAGACCTGGTCGATCGAGGAACTCCGCTCACTGCACGACACCCTGCACGAACGCGAGATGGGCGGAGCCGTCCCCGCCGGCTATGCCGCTCAACAATCCGCAAGCTCGGGTTCTGGTTCGTCTCCCGCCGTGAAAAAACTTCTCGGGAAGCATTGAGCGGGCGGGCGGCTTTGAGAGCGTCTCACTCATCGTCGGCCTCGACCGACTTCACCTCACTGATGACGCTGCCGCGCGCCAAGAGCGTCGAGAGGCGATCCCCTGCGCGCAGTTGGGTCGCGTCGCGGATCAGGTCTCCATCGGGAAGGCGCTTCGTCAGCGAGTAGCCTCGGTCGAGGACGGCCAGCGGGCTGAGAGCGTTCAGCGAGGCGGCGATTGTTCCCAACTGTTGACGCGACGCTTCGAGATTCTGCTTCATGCCGCGCCGCAATCTCGCGTCGTACTCGTCGAGTTTGAGCGACAGGTCGCGAATCCGATCGAGCGGCCGCGCGAAGCAGCGGCGGTTGGCAAGCGACTCCAGCCGCAATCGTGCTCGCTGCGCCTGTTGCTTGAGCGACGACGAGAGTCGCTGGCGCAACTGCATCAGTTCCGCCCGGACTTCCGATTCGAGCGGGACCACGAGTTCACCCGCTTCGCTGGGTGTGAGTGCTCGTTTGTCGGCGACGAGGTCGGCGATGGTCACGTCGATCTCGTGCCCGACCGCGCTGATGACGGGAATCTTGCAGGCATAGATCGCCCGCGCGACGGCCTCTTCATTGAAGGCCCACAAATCTTCAAGGCTCCCGCCGCCGCGACCGCAGATGCAGACATCGACACCGGGAATCGTGTGGACTCGCCGCAGCGCGGCCGCGATTTGTGGAGCGGCCGTCGGACCCTGCACGACCACCGGGACGATGACGATGTTCGCCTTCGGCCAGCGGCGCGTGATGACTTGAATCATGTCCTGCACCGCCGCACCGGTCGGGCTGGTGATGAGGGCGATGCGGCGAGGAAACCTCGGCAACGGCCGTTTGCGTTCCGGCGCGAACAGGCCCTCGGCGGCGAGCCTTTGCTGGAGCTGACGGAACGCCAGTTCGAGCGGCCCGATCCCCTTGGGCTGAAGTTGCTCGACCACGATTTGATAGACGCCCCGCGCCTCGTAGACCTCGATCGGTCCCGAGGCAATCACTTGCAAGCCGTCCTTCAAATTGAAGCGGAGCCGTTGTGCGGTCCCCTTCCACATGACGGCCTTCAACTGCGCCGAGTCATCCTTGAGCGTGAAGTAACAGTGCCCGGAACCGGCGCGCGTGAAGTTGGAGATCTCGCCGCTGACCCAGACGTGGGGAAACGAAGCCTCCACGACTTCCTTCAGGACGAAGGTCAACGCGCTGACGGTCAGGACAGGAATCGAATCGGAAGGGGGCGCGGGTGAGTTCAAGATTGGTTCTATGACAGAGTGCTTAATAGAAGCCTGAAGCGCAAGCGAAGGTGAGCATCAACGGATCCTTCGCTTGCGCTTCAGGCTTCTATTGGAACATGAAAAATCTGGGCTAAGGCATGTTGAGTTGTCAGTCGCTGGTGACTCGCCCCTCACCCTAGCCCTCTCCCAAGGGGGCGAGGGGACAGGACAGGACAGGAGAGGAGATGAGATGAGCATCAAGCGCCGGGGAGTAATTGGCGAAGGAACTTCACGGCGCGGGCGATGTCGCCGGGGCGGTCGTCTCCCTGAGTGCGGATGGCGGTCATCCAACCTCGGTAGTCGATCTCGCCCAGCAGGGCGAAGACCTCGGGCCAGTCGATCGTTCCCTGACCGACGGCCGCCTCCTGACTGCCGCCGCTGAAGTCGCGCAGGCCGTCGCGGAGTTGCACGTGCGACGTGACGGCGTGCAGTGTTCGCAGAGCCTCGGTCGAGGAGCGGCCCGTCATCGCGAAGTGAGCCGGATCGAAGTCGATGCCGATCGGTCCGGTCTTGATCTCACCGACCAGCGCGGCGAGTTCCTCGGCCGAGTCGTCCGTCGGCGTGAGGCAGAGCACGGTCCCAACGTGGTTGCCGTGTCGAGCCAGATCGCTGAGCACCTCGACGAGCAACAGACGCTGCTTCGACGTGCGGTCTGCGGGAATGTGGCCGACCCGGCAGCAGAGCGTTGTCGCCCTGAGCGCGTACGCAAACGTCATCGCCTCACGCAGTGAGGTGACTCGCCGGTCGAGTTCCCGCTCCTCCGTCAGCGGCTGTGTGAGCGGGAAGACAGCTCCCGAGATCGTGAGGTTTAACTCGGAGACTCGATGCAGCAACTGCTTTCGCCCGGTGTCGGTCAGTTCCGATGAGACGACTTCCGTGCTGAGGTCGAGTTGCACTCCTCTCACGCTCAGATCGGAGGCCGACTTGAGCGACACAAGGAGCGGCTGACGAAAGCAACGAGTGGCAACGGCAAGGCGAAACTGAGGCATGGTGTGACGAACGATCGAGAAACGGAGGCAACACAAAACGGACGACGTTCGCATTGTGGGTCACGTTGGACGGCAGAGCAAGTCGCGCGGATCGCGGGAGTGCCCCCTCTGGTTGGGCTGCCTCTTGTCCCTCGCCCCCGTCATCGGCCGGGCCATCGCGTTGTTGAATATGGGCTATGGGGTGCCACGGTCACGGAGCTTCGACGTGGCCGTGAGAATGGGAA
>JAYUFF010000115.1:0-2691 GCA_043738825.1 Schlesneria sp. | reverse complement strand
TGGGGATGGTCTTCTCGATCTCGGCCTCGGCACCCGGACGCTGCGGTTCGACAACGCCCGTGGCTTGCATCGCCGCCCAAGCCAGTTGCTCGGGGTTGAGTTGCTTGAGCGATCGGACTCCCGCCGCATTCGTCCACAGATCGGCAAGTTGGATTCGTCCTGAAGCGACCGCCGCTTGAGTCATCTGCACGGCGGCGAGTGTCTGGTTGACCGCGTTTGTTTTGGACGTGACCGCTTGCTGGCGAGTAGCCATCTCGGTCGTGGCCGCGACGAGCGTTTGCTTGAGCGCGGCGAGCTTGCCCGCGACATCCTTGGCCGCTGCATCCTTCGCCGCCATCGCCTGTTCAAGTGTCGCCGCTTCCTTGGCGAGCGGCTCGTGCCTCTCTTTCAGTTTCGCAACGGCCAGCGTGATCTCGGCGTCTCCCGGCAGTTTCACAAGCACGGCGTCGGTCTTCGCGATCGCTTCGGCCACCGATTGGACGACGCTTTGTTTCGCGGTGTAGGCGGCCTTTGCTTCGTCGAGTTGCTTGGTCGCTTCGACCATCACCTTGTCCATCTCGGCGACGGCGGTCGTTTGTTTGGTGACTTCGACCTGCTGTTGCTCGACCGCCTGCATGGCGGCGGTAAGCTGAGCCTTCGCCGGTTCGATGGTGGCTTGAGCGGCGGTGGCATTCGCGATGGCCATGTTCAGCGCGACGTGAGCCTGCAACTGTTCGAGTTTTTTCCTTTGCGCACCGGCCAATGCTGCATCGGCCTTATGTTGGTTCCACGCGACGAGGAACTTGGCTCGCGCGGCATCAACCGGCTTTGCCGCTTCGACGAGTGCCGCGTAAGCCGCATCAGCGGGCGGATAGCCTTCGTTCAACTTTGCCAGCGCCGCCTGATGAGCCGCCGTTTGATCGGTCGCTTGCTTTTGAAGAGCCGCCAGTTCGGTGGCCAGTTGCGCCTGCTTGGCCGTGAACGTCGCGACGGCTCCCGCCAGTTCCTTGTCGGCGGGCAGGAGCTTGGCCGCTTCGGTCGTCTTGGTGGCCGCTTCGTTCACGGCGGTGATGGCCGTTTGTTTCGCGGTCGTAGCCACAGCGGTCGCGGCTAGCGCGGCGAGCGCATCATCGACCGGCTTCTTGATCTTCGCGACTTCCGCCTCGGCCGCTTTCCATGCGGCTTCGGCCGGTTCGAGCGTCTTGCGAGCCGTCTTCCATTCCTCACGAGCGGCATCGCTTGCTTTGCGCGAGGCGTCGGCGATCCCCTTCAATCGGACGTGTTCCGCCTCGACAACCGGAGTCTGCTGCACTGCGGCGGCCAATTGCGGAGCGGGATCGGCGGGGAGGTCGATCGAACGCTGATACGTCTTCGTCAGCGCGAGTTCTCGGATCAACCACCGCATGTCGTACTTCATCGCCACGAATTCATTCGTGATGAGTTCGAGAACGGCCGGGTGAGACGGCGGGTTGTCGGGATGATGCAGATCGACGGGATGGACGAGTCCTCGTCCCATCAACTGCGCCCAAAGCCGGTTCGTGATGTTGACGTTGAACTGCCGGTTGCTGCCGTTCGTCGCGAGTTCCGCCAGCTTCGCGCGGCGGCTGTACTTCGGGACGTGCTTCACATTGGCGGCGGGTGCGACGGTGTAGTCCTCGCCCTGCCGGAAGCGGGGTTCGTCGAGTTCGTTCTCGCCCGGCAGGCGTGGCCGCGTGTGGCCGGCATCCCCCGTGAAGACCGACTTGTAGCTCGCGTCGCCGCTGGATGTCTCGGCGAGGAACGACTTCTTCTGAGCGGCATCGACGAACAGCGTCGTGCGCTGGAAGAAGGCGTACATCCCGTGATAGTCGGTCTGAAGATAGTGATCGACGAGCGGATGGTCGTGGCACTGGGCACACTGCAAATCCATTCCGAAGAAAACGCGAGACGTGTCTCGGGCGAGCAGGTTCGGCTCGGCGTTGCGATCCAACACAAACTTGGCGGCGGGACGAAGGGCCGGATCGACGCCATCGGATGACAAAATCTCTCGGGCGAGTTGATCGTAGGGCTTGTTCGCCACAAACGACTCTTGCAGGTACTTCTGCCACTCGACAACCGGCACATGCGTTGGAGGCCGTCGCTCCATGAGCATCACATCAAACACGTTGGCCATGTGAATCGGATAGCGCGGGCTGGCCAAGAGACGATCGACGAGCAGCTCCCTCTTGTTCGGAGTCGCGTCATCAAGGAAGGCTCTCGCCTCGACCGACGACGGCAAGTCGCCGGTCAGATCGAGCGTGATGCGGCGGAGAAAATCGGAGTCGCTCGACAACGGGGCGACGGGGCCAACCTGACCTGCTTCGACCAGTTGGTCGATGCGCGGAGCCAAAGGTTCTGCCGACGAAACAACTCCGGCAGGGAGCATCAGCGCGACGAATAGAAAGAGTTGAAACCTGAGAGCAGGCAAACGGAGGCAGGATGTCATTGGCGGGATCCTTGGCGGGGAGCGGTCTTGAGAACCGTCTCATCTCGCATCGGCAAGGTCCAATTGATAGCAGCCGTCCAAGTCCGGCGTCAACACTGCCTGCCAGAGAATGCCTGCCGATCATGGCAATTGGGCAGGCTGAAACGATTGTGCTCTGGCAAGAATGACGTGCGTCAGTAAGCTGTCGCGGGGATGGTGATCGAACGTAGGCCGGACCCCTTGGTCCGGCCGGACCAAGGGGTCCGGCC
>JAYUFF010000114.1:0-7100 GCA_043738825.1 Schlesneria sp. | reverse complement strand
ACACACTAACCGCCGGGGCATTCAAAAACTCAAACCATCGCGAGAAGGGAAAGCGGCAACCAATTGCCGCACTCCAAATAGATGGCAAAAGTCGAGCTTAGCAGCCTGTTGAAAAAGCCGTAGCATGGACGTCCCGTCCGTGGATTTCACTTGGAATAACGGACGGACGGGGCGTCCATCCTACGTTTTTCAACAGACTGTTAGGATCGGCGTATCGACAGGTGTCGGAAGAACCGTGGTCCGGACGCCCTCGTCCGGACGAAGACATCCAGACTACAGCTTTCCGAATTCGACAGTTGTTCATGCGCCGATCCTCACCTTGAACTGTTGCCGCGAGGGCGCGGCATTCAACAACGGACTCCTCCCGCTTCATGGCTCAACACGATGTTCATCACGCGACGCTCGCCAACGGATTGACCGTGCTGGTCGAGACGATGCGGGCCGTGCAGTCCGCCGCGTTTACGATGCTGGTTCCGGGGGGCAGTGCCTTCGATCCGCCGGGCCACAACGGGACGGCGATGGCTTTGTCCGACTGGATTTCGCGGGGAGCGGGGGAGCGATCGAGCCGCGAGGTGCTGGCCGAACTCGATCGGTTGGGGGTGCAGTCGCGCGAGTCGGCTTCGCCACAGCACCTCGCCATCAGCGGAACGTGCCTCGCCGTGAATCTGCCTGCCGCCTTGCGACTTTACTCCGACGTGTTGCTCCGGCCGAAACTCGATGAGTCCGAGTTTGAAGCCGTGATTTCGGGGCTGGAGCACGGGCTGCTCTCCAGCGAAGATGATCCGCAAAAGAAGGTCATGGTCGAACTGGTCCGTCGCTGCTATCCCACGCCGTGGGGACAGCCGACGGAGGGGACGCTGGCCGACTTGGAGAACCTGTCGCCCGAATCGATTCGCGAACACTATCGCCACACGGTGCGACCGAACGGTGCGATCCTGGGCATCGCCGGAAACGTGACGCTCGACGACGTGTTGCCAATGCTGGAGGATTTGCTCGGCGGGTGGAGCGGCTCAAACGAGATCGTCCTCGTGGAGGGTGGAAGCGGCCCCGCGCGTGAGCATCTGACGCACGAGTCAACTCAGACGCACATCGGCCTCGCGTATCCGGCGGTCGCTTACGCCGATCCCGATTACTACGCGGCGTGGGCGGCGGTCAACGTCCTGAGCGGCGGCATGAGTGCCCGGCTCTTCACCGAGGTTCGTGAGAAGCGAGGTTTGTGTTACTCAGTCTATGCGTCGTTGAGCACGCTCAAAGATCGCGGGCAGGTGTTGTGCTACGCGGGGACGACGGCGGAGCGCGCCCAGGAAACGCTCGATGTCCTGCGCAGCGAACTCGTCCGACTGGGCGAGGGAATCGGCGAGGACGAACTCGACCGCTGCAAGGCCCGCGCGAAAAGTTCGCTCATCATGGCCCAGGAATCGACCGGTTCCCGCGCCTCGTCGCTCGCTCGCAACTGGTATCACCTTGGTCGCACGATCACGCTCGAAGAAGTCCGCTCGAAAATTGAGGGGCTGACGGTGAAAACGGTCCTCGATTACGTGCAGGCTCACCCGGCCAAGGACTTCACGATCCTGACAATTGGCCCGCAGCCGCTGAGTTGAAGGAGTCAGGGATCAGGAGTCATGGGGCAGCAAAGGCATCCTCTCTTCCGCTTCCCGCTTCCCGCTTCCTGACTCCTGACTCCTGACTCCTGACTCCTCGATACCCGGTCACTCATGAACTTTCATCACACAACTCTTCCGAACGGCCTCGAAGTGGTGGCCGAATTGAACGACGACGTGTACAGCGTCGGGTTCGGCTTCTACGTCCGAGCCGGTGCGCGGGACGAGACCGCCGCCGTGTCGGGCGTCAGCCATTTTCTCGAACACATGGCGTTCAAGGGGACCGAACGGTTCTCAGCCGAGGACGTGAACCGCATCTTCGACGAGGTCGGTGCGGACTACAACGCCATGACCGGCGAAGAGAGCACGGTCTTCTATGCCGCGACGCTCCCCGAGTACCTGGCCAAAACGTTCGAGGTCCAGTCGAGCATCCTCTTCCCGACACTGCGGCAGGATGACTTCGACATGGAAAAGAAGGTGATCCTTGAAGAGATCGGCATGTACGAGGATCAGCCGGCGTCCGTCGCCTACGACCGCGCGATGCAGCTTCACTTCGCGGGACATCCGCTCGGCCAGTCGGTGCTGGGGACCAGCGGCAGCGTGTCGGCACTGACCTCGGAGCAGATGCGAAACTATCACGCGGAACATTATCGCGCGGGGAGCATCGTTCTCGCCGTGGCCGGGCGCATCGACTGGCCAACCGTGTTGGAGTTGGCTCAGAAGCATTGCGGTCACTGGCCTGCCGGTGGCTCACCGCGCTCGCTCGCTCCCGCACGACCGGCTCCCGCCACGAAGTACATCGTCAAGGAGCAGTGCCAGCAGCAGCAGATCATCCAACTGGCTGCGGCTCCATCGGGCAGCGACCCGCGCCGGTTTGCCGCCGAGTTGCTGAGCGTCATCGTGGGCGACGACACCAACAGCCGTCTCTTTTGGGAGCTGGTCGATCCCGGTCTGGTCGAGTCCGCCGAACTCGGCTACTACGAGTACGAGGGGGCCGGAACGTTCATGACGTTCATGAGCGGCTCGCCCGAATCGACGAAGTCGAACCTCGAACGGATCGCCCGCGTGTACGAGTCCATTAACGCACACGGCGTGACGCCCGAGGAACTCGAACAAGCCCGGAACAAGGTCGCCACGCGAGTCGTCCTGCGCGGCGAACGACCGATGGGTCGCTTGAGTTCGCTCGGCGGCAACTGGCTGTTCCGTCGCGAGTACCGCAGCATCGCCGATGACCTCGCCATCCTGCGCGGCGTGACGCTCGACGAAATCAGGCAACTGCTGGTCGAGTTTCCTCTCGCCCAAACCACAACCGTCGGCGTGGGGCCTCTGTCAGGCTGAGGCTGTTGTGGGAGTTCAGGGGTCGGGTGCTTGGCAAGCGGCAGAAACAATGACCCATAGAAGCCTGACGCGCGAGCGAAGGATGCTGGGTTACTCATCCTTCGCTCGCGCGTCAGGCTTCTATCTTCGGTACGACTTTTTTTGCCGTTCACCTGACGAGGCCGCGCCTTCACTTGGAATCGCACAAGCTGGCAGCATGTGCGATGTCGCTCAGAATGAGATCGCGCAGTTCGGCGACGAGAAAGAACGAGCCGGTGACAGCGATCAGATCGTCGGGGCCGACCCAACGCTGCGCGAGACGCCACGCCGCCGGCGGGTCTTCGGCCAGATGGACCTCGCGGTTGGAGACCGATCGGACGAACGACTGCAACTCGGCGGCGGGCACACCGCGCGGGTTGTCGATGTACTTGGTGAAGATGACCGTGTCGAACTCGGGCAACAGCAGCCGGAGCAGTCCCGACACATCCTTGTCACGCGTGGCCGCGAAGATCAGCAAACGGCGGCGCGGACGAAACTCCTCGCGCAACGTGGCGATCAGCGCCCGGATCGACTCCCAATTGTGAGCCGCATCGATTACGACGGTCGGTCGCCGCGACACGACCTCGACTCGTCCCGGCCAGCGCACGTCAGTCATGCCAGCCCGCACAGCCGCTTCGGGAATGGAGACGCCGTGCTGGCGCAGCTCGTCGATGGTCGCCAGAACCAGCGCCGCGTTGGTCGCCTGATGCGCCCCACACAGCGACACGGGAACGCCTCGCCACTCGGAGTGCGATGTTTGCACATCGACGGAGGAAGTCGAGTCGCCGTCGGCTGAGGCCGCTTCATGCCGATGTCGCGCCGTGACGTGAATCTCGCGACCGAGCAGCCGCAGCGGCGCGTCTCGCTCGCGGCAAATCTGCTCGACAATTCCGATCGCATCAGGGTGTGAGACGCCGCTCACCACGGGCACGCCCGGCTTGATGATGCCCGCCTTTTCCCACGCAATCTGCCGCACGGTGCTGCCCAGAATGTGAGTGTGATCGCGACTGACGTTCGTGATGACCGTGACCAACGGGCAGCAGACGTTGGTCGAATCGAGCCGTCCGCCGAGTCCCGTTTCCAAGACGGCGAAGTCCGCTCCCCGGTCGATGAAGTAGAGCCACGCAATGGCCGTGGCCAGCTCGAAGTAAGTCGGCTGCATTTGTCCCGGCAAGCTGTCCATGTGAGCAATGGCCGGGAGCAACCGCCTCACCAGCTCAACCAGCTCATCGGGTGTCGGCCGAACGCCATCGACCGTCATCCGCTCCTCAAACGCCGAGATGTGCGGCGAGATATACAACCCCGCGCGATATCCGGAAGCGGTCAACACCGACGCGATCATCGCACACGTCGAACCCTTGCCCTTGGTCCCGGCCACATGCACGGCGGGAAGCCGCTCGTGTGGGCTGCCGATCAGCGACAACAGCACGCGCATCCGTTCGAGCTTGAAGTCACTCGTCGAATACGCCTCGACCTGCACGCGCTCGTAGTTGATGCGACCGTACAGGAACTCGATGGCCGCAGCGTAGGTCTCGATGAGAGCGGGCATGACTGGCCCCGATTCCTCGCACCACATTTGCGGATCAAAATGGGAGAACTCGGACACGGCATCTGGCCTCATCCACAACCAACAAGGCACCCGCAGCCAAATCGGCCTCATGCTGTCGCAACGCCGCCAGCACAATCGGTCCCAGGTGGTCCGGAAGGACATCCTGAGTCCGCACTTGCAGAACGCTGGGACCGGTTGCATGAGTGAGCGCAAGCAGCGTGCCAAAGTCCAAGTCGTGCGTGAACACCACGCGCTGGTGGGCGACGGACCATGCCATGATTTCCGCATCTGTGGCTCGTGGATCACCGATCATCGACCAGTGCTCAACCGGCCATCCGTGCGCACTCAGGAACGGCACCCAATCGGGAGACAAGTTCATGTCGATGACGATTGGGAGGCTCATGCGACACTCAGCGGAACTTCATGCTCTTCCACCCGCCACGCCGCATAGGCCAGCGCCTGATCGAAGTCTTCTGGTTCGAGGTAGGGGTAAGCCTTGAGGATTTCCTCGCGAGTGCGACCGACAGCCAACAAGCCGACAACCGTGCCGACTGTAACCCGCAGGCCACGAATACAAGCCTTTCCCCCCATCACAGCGGGATTCAGCGAAATGCGAGTCAGCGATGTCACGATGCGACTCCAATCCAGTAAGAACCATGAACAGCCAACATGTTGGCACTGATCGCCCCAAGTCACGTCCAATGGAAGCGTGCCACTGCTTGGCCGTCTTCGGGCAAGCAGTGCTCTTCGAGACGTGACGATCCATCGATACTGCTTCTCCGAAGACTCCGAAGCAGTGGCACGTCACTCGTTGTTTTCACGTTTCATAGAACAGTGCCAGCCCGCCCCTGATTCCTCGCACCGCTGATTGCCACGGATAACTCGAACAGACAAGCGGTGTCAGCGACGAGTGAACTTCGATTTCAGGACCGACTGCCGGACCAAATTCCCGCCGCATGCCCATGGCGGGTTGCACCGCTGATTAGGCGTGGCCCCGATCACTTCGCCCACTTACCCATGAGTAACGTTGTGTAGCTCGTTTGTGGCTTGAGGTTGTACTCACCGTTTGTGTCATATAATCGCCATCGAACAGATGTGTTACCGTCCAACGCATCAAGTTGGACATACTCCTTCGTTCGAGCCGTTTCTTTGTAATGAAAGGACTTCCCATTTGGATACTTCTCCTCCCAAGTGTCCTTCCCGGTCATCCTGAATTCGCCCTTGTCGTAAACCCAACGCCGACGCTTGTCAGAGCCGGGGAGGCCGGCTTTGAATGCCACAAGCTCGCTTTCAACGATCGCTGCCTCATCGTCCATCTTCGCCTTCGTGTATTCCTTGACGGCGAGAACATAGGCATTTTCCATCGACATTCGTGCCGCTGCGAACTTTTGCTTGAGCGCCGCCGGTGCCGCACTGGGAGGTTCGTCCTTCTCGTCGAATGCTTTTCGCTCGACCTTGATTTCGTCCACTAACTTCTTGTTACCGTCCTTGCGGGCGGCTTCTTCTCGCTTGTCGAAATACTCGCCAACTGCGTTGCGGGCCTTATCCATTGCCGCATCGTACGCCGCCTTGGCCTTGTCCAGTTTGAGCTTCACCGGATCGTCATCCGCAAGACATGCAGACGACGCCAAGTTCAAGATCAGGACGATCAGCAATGTGGTCAACCGACAATGCATAGAGCCTCCTTTTGGAACGCCATCATGCCGCGCGATCACCGATCAATCTCACCCATGACAATGTCCAGCGAGCCGACGATGGCGGGGATGTCGGCGATCAAAATACCCTGACAGAGCGGGCCGGTGACGGACAGGTTGCAGAAGCAGGAGCTTTTGGCTCGCGCCCGGAACGGCTCGGCGTCGCCATCGCCCACCACGTAGAAGCCCATCGCGCCGCGAGGGGCTTCCGTTTCGAGGTAGACCTCGTCAGCAGGCAGCTTCGCGTTCAGCTTGAACGGGATGCGATACTCGCCCTTCGTGGTCGGGTAGCGGTCGAGTGCCTGTCGGACGATCTCAATTGACTGCGCGACTTCCATCATGCGGACGAAGAAGCGGCACCAGTTGTCACCGAGTTTCACTTCCTTGGGGACTCGCACGAACTCGGGATCGCTGAACGGGGCGACGGGAATCTTGTACTTGTAGCCCTGATACATGCGCGTGTAGATCGGCTCACCGTCGCGGCGCAGGTCGTGATCGACACCACTGCCGCGCAGAACCGGCCCCGTGCAGCCGTAGCTGATCGCCATTTCGCGAGTCAGGATACCGAGGTCCGTCGTGCGCTTGATGAAGATGGCGTTGTGGGTCAGCAGCGTGTGGTATTCCTTGATGCGCGGTCCCATCCAGTCGAGGAACATGCGCAGGGCATCGACCCATTGCAGCCGCAGGTTCGGATTGCGACCGGTCAGTTGGGCGAGGCCCGGAGGAATCGTGATCTCACCCGGCAGGTCGTGCGTCGCGCCGCCGATGGTCAGGTAGCTGTACGTCAGTCGCGCGCCGCACGCCTCTTCAAACAGGTCGAGAATGATTTCGCGTTCGCGGAAGGCGTAGAGAAACGGGCTGAACGAGCCCAGATCGAGGCCGTAGGCTCCCATCCCGACG
>JAYUFF010000113.1:0-2692 GCA_043738825.1 Schlesneria sp. | reverse complement strand
CATTGTGGGTCACGTTGGACGGCAGAGCAAGTCGCGCGGATCGCGGGAGTGCGCCCTCTGGTTGGGCTGCCTCTTGTCCCTCGCCCCCGTCATCGGGGGAGAGGGTTAGCAGCCTGTTGAAAAAGCCGTAGCATGGACGCCCCGTCCGTGCATTTCACTTGGAATAATAACGGACGGACGGGGCGTCTATCCTACGTTTTTCAACAGACTGTTGGGTGAGGGGGCCGAGCGGTGATTAGGCTTCGTCGAAGCAGGAAGCCCCGTCAGAAGAAGAACCCCTCACCCTAGCCCTCTCCCCTCCAAGGCGAGGGGCGAGGGGGCAAGAGAAACCTCAAGACGAGAGAAGCATCACTTGAGGAACCGCACGCGTTCCATGTCCGGCAGGCGCAGGTGCATCTCGCGGTCGCCGATACGCAGGCGGCCCGGCTTGGAGGGAAGATGGACGAGGAACGGCTTGCCGAGCAGCAGCGAACGATGGACGGGAGCCTCATCCCAGCGGCGGCTGTCGTGGGAGAGCGGGCTGTTGTCGCCGAGCATGAAGAACTCGTCGTCGCCCAGTTGGTACGGCCGGTTCACGCCGTGCCGGGCGCGCGACGAGGTGTAGTACACGTCTCGATAGAGCTTCAGTTGATCGACTCGCACGTCGAGGCCGCGCGCTCCGAAACGAACGGCACTGCGCGGCGCGGGCGTTCCCGAGGGAGTCTCGAACGGCCACGGCTCCAGTAGCGGCTGACCGTTGACGGCGACGATGACCTGCCTGTCGAACAGTGAGACTTCGACGGTCGCGGCACCTTTGTCGAGCGATGTCGGCCAGTCGCCCGTGGCGACGGGTTCCTCGCTCTCTCCCACGAACAGCCGGACCTCGCGGCGGCTGGCATCGAACACGACCGTGAAGTTTTGAGAACCGTCCGTCAGTTGGATCGCGAACTCACCCGCGCCGCGCTCCCACTGCACGCGCGCCGACAGCATCACGTCGCGCACGGGATTGGGAACCGCTCCCCCCTCGTGCGGGTTGTAGCCGTAGTTGTCGATCAATGGGGCGACGTGAGAAGCCTCGTACAGTTCACCGATCGCGGTGCGAAACGGTCGGTCTTCCGTGAGGTCCGTGATGCGCTGGGCGGTGGCGGCGGGAAGTGCTCCGGTACAACTGAGCGTTGCGGTCTTGGGGTCGAAGCGCAGACCGGCGGGCGGGACCGAGGAGGGCTGAACTTCCTCCGGCCAGTGCGCCAGTGAGACCGATGTTTCGTGCAGGCCACCCGCGCGAACCCAATGCAGGTACTCGACCCAGTGAAACGGATCTCGATCGGGGCGACGTTCGTTTCCCTCGCGCAGGACGAAGCTGCCGCCAGCCGCGCGCCAACCGGTGGGCTTGGAGGTTTCGCTCACGTCGATGGCCTCGGCCGCCACCGGTTGCCAGTGAGCCTGAAAGCCGGGATCGCTCTGCGGTCGATGATCGTGATCGTGAACGAGGATCCGCATCGCCCGCTGGCGGTCGAAGGGCTTTCGCGCCAGTTGGCCATCAATCACGACATCGCCGTCGTTCAGTTGGAGCTTCTCACCCGGCAACCCGACGACCCGCTTGACGTAAGCTTCCGTCGGCTTGGCCGGATTGCGAAAGACGACGATCTCCCAGCGCTGCGGCGAGCGATACAGGTACGCCTGCTTGTTGACCAGCAACTGATCGCCGTGATTGCGCGGCACCTCGGCGAGGTCGATCGCCTTCTGTCCGCAGTTGGGGCAGACGGCGCGAGTCCTGCCGCGCGCGAGTTCTTCCGCGTCCGCGACTTCATCGGTGTCGTAGGCGACTCCAAACGGAAACGTCGCGCCGCAGGTGGGGCACTCGACCCGCTTGTGAAAGCCCAGCAGGCAGGGAGCCATCGAGCCGGTCGAGATCATGTAACCTTCGGCCGCGAACGTGCGAAAGAGGAGCACGGCCACAAACAGCGAAATGAAGGACTCGACCAACGACCGCACCGCGCCGCGCCGGTCGGGATCGAAGCGCGGGACTCTCCCCGGACGCGGCTTTGCCGTGCGCGAGTCCGACCCGGTGTTCGTCGAAGCCAATGTCGAAGCCATCTTTCCCGCCGTGGATTTCGTGAGACGAACAGGCCGATCCGCCAAATCCGCTCGACGACACGAATCGAAACCAGCGGCGAGGACCACCGCCGCCCAACCATGTCCCCAGCGGCGGGCGATTCTAGCGGAACGCGCGCGAAGCGGGGAATACCAGCGTCATCGCATCGCCATGCGCGGAGGCATCTACAGGCAGACCCCGTGCTACTAAGCTCGACTTTTGCCATCTTTGGAGTGCGGTGATTCATCGCCGCTTTCATTTCTTCGGAACTTTTTGATTTGATGAACGACACACTAACCGCCGGGGCATTCAAAAACTCGAACCATCGCGAGAAAGGAAAGCGGCAACCAATTGCCGCACTCCAAAATAGATGGCAAAAGTCGAGCTCAGGACAGTCTCCCTCACTCGCCACGCTTTTGATTCCATCGCGAAGGAAAGCTCCCGCGTCAAAGGGCACTCGTCCTTCAATCGACCGCTCGTTGTAGTAGATGAACAATCGTGATGGAGTAAATGCCTGCTGCCCCTCCTTCATCATGCAGAATTCCAAGGCACCGGCGATGGCGTTGGCCGTACAACTTCCAATGCGTCCCTGGTTATAGACGGGCGGGCACTGATCTC
>JAYUFF010000112.1:0-2692 GCA_043738825.1 Schlesneria sp. | reverse complement strand
TGATCCAGCGGCTGTGCTGGGAGTTCCCCTGCATGGTCCCCAGCGACTGGTCGGCCAATCACCTGCACCAGCCGAACAACCCGGACACGGTCCGCGACCTGAAGGCGGCCCTCGACATCACGGTCCTCAAACAGGGGGTCTTCAACCTCGTCTTCCATCCCCACGGCTGGATCAAGTCCGAGCAAGTCATCGAACTGATCGACCACGCCGTCGCCAAGCACGGCAAGAAGGTGAAGTTCCTCACGTTCAAGGAGTGTGTTGAGCGGTTGAACAAGAATCTGCTACATGGCGACACGCTACGAGACGGCTACGTCGCAATCATGGACTTGAACAAGCTCCTATCCGAGCACACTTTGATTACACCTGAATTGAAAGGCAAAGATGGAATTCAAATAGGCGTTGACGACGGCCTTTTTGATGTGCTCCGGCATAACACGAAACATGCCTCTCGCATTTGGTCGCAATCTGATCGCAAGTGGTATGACTTTCATATTCCACCTCGGCAACAAGCCGGCGCGAAGATTGAACGGGATGTCGATGGTGATGGCGTCGCGGAAGTGTTTCATAGTGGGACGACCAAGAATAGCGGCCAAGTTCAGCGCGACGAGCGATTCCCCGTCGGCATCAGTATCTGGACAGAAGGCGAGAGAGACGCTGGACTGCGTTTCGCCGATCTCAACGAAGACGGTCGTCTTGATATCGTACTCTCAAATCATGACCGATTTGGAGCGTGGCTATTCGAGTCGATGGAGAAAGGCTGGGGCATCGAACTGCTCAACGTCAAACGGGGTGAGAAGCGAGCCGATCTCGAACTGCCGCCGATCGTGCGGGAGGACGGTTCGGACAACGGGTTCTTCGTGAAGGATCGGCATCTGTGCTGGATCAACGAGGACACGGATGGCCTGACCGATTTCATCATGCGGGTGGCGTTCGACAAGTTGCTCGGGGATCGGCTGCCGGACGCGAAGTCGCCCGAGGCGGCGAAGCAGTCGATGCGCGTCGCCCCCGGTTATCGAGTGGACCTCGTCGCGCACGAGCCGCTGACGATGGACCCGGTCGCCTTCGATTGGGGACCGGACGGCAAACTCTGGGTCGCCGAAATGGCCGACTACCCGAACGGTATCCCCGACGATGAACCCGATCCCGCTCTCAATGCTGACTCGCGTCGCGCAGCGACCGCAGTCCCCTCGCCCCCGTCTTCGGGGGAGAGGGCTAGGGTGAGGGGGCCGAGTGGTGAGAACGCTTCGCTGAAATCGAAAGACTCCTCGTCATCGCCCAATCAAAAAACGTCAGCGGTGCAGCCCAGCAGCCTCCCTCACCCTCACCCTCACCCTCACCCTCACCCCCCCAAGGCGGGGGGCGAGGGGACCGGAGAAGCGAAGACCAAACGCGCGGGACGCATTCGCTTCCTCGAAGACACCGACGGCGATGGGCTGTATGACAAGACGACGTTGTTCCTTGATGGCGTGCCGTTTCCGAATGGCGTGATCTCGTGGAAGAAGGGTGTCCTTGTGTCGGCCGCGCCGGACATCTTCTATGCCGAGGACACCGATGGTGACGGCAAGGCCGATGTGAAGGAGGTTCTCTTCACCGGCTTCTCGGAAGGGAACCAGCAGCATCGCGCGAACGGGTTCACGCGCGGGTTGGATAATTGGCTCTATCTCGCCAACGGCGATAGCGGCGGGACGGTCCGATCTGTGAAGACCGGGCTGACCACCGACATCCGTGGCCGGGACATTCGCATTCGGCCGGACACGGGTGAGATCGAAGCGGTCAGCGGACAGACTCAGTTCGGGCGCAATCGTGATGACTGGGGCAACTGGTTTGGCAACAACAACAGCCGTCCGATGTACCACTACGTCCTCGACGATCACTATCTCCGCCGCAACCCGTACCTTGCGGCTCCCAATCCGCAGAGGGATGTCTCAATCGCACCGGGAGCCGCGCCGGTCTTCCCGTCCAGCCGGACGCTGACGCGGTTCAACGACTTTCACACGGCGAACCGGTTCACATCGGCGTGCTCGGCAATGGTGTATCGGGATGAGATTTTGAAGGGAGTAGGGAATAGAGAGTGGACAGTAGCAGACACCAGCCAACCGCTTCCCCAGTCCCCACTGCCTACTGCCTACTCCCCCTCCTTCGTCTTCATCAGCGAACCGGTCCACAATCTGGTCCATCGCGAAATCATGCGGCCCGACGGGTTCAGCTTCACCAGCCAGCGGGCGGTTGGTGAGGAGCAGTCCGAGTTCCTGTCATCGACCGACAACTGGTTTCGGCCGACTCAATTGAAGACCGGGCCGGACGGAGCGTTCTACGTCGCCGACATGTATCGCCTCGTGATCGAGCATCCGCAGTGGATTCCGATCGAGTGGCAGAAGAAGCTCGACCTGCGGGCCGGTCACGACAAGGGCCGCATTTGGCGAGTCGCTCCGGTTGGGACAAAGCTCCGTCCGGTTCCGCGTTTCGACAAGCTGACGAACGCCGAACTGGTCGCTGCGCTCGACAGCCCGAACGGCTGGCAACGCGATCTCGTCCAGCAGTTGCTGATCGACAAGGCCGATCCGGCGGCGGTGCCGTTGCTGCGGGGGATGGTTGAGGGTCGAGGGTTGAAGGTTGATGGTCAGAAAGACGGCAAACCATCGAACTCTTCCGCTGACCCTCAACTTTCAACCCTCAACCATCGACCCACCTC
>JAYUFF010000111.1:0-2695 GCA_043738825.1 Schlesneria sp. | reverse complement strand
CTCCGGCTGTTTCTCGAAGGGAGAAAGAAGCGTCTGTTCCGCGAACTGCGTGAGGAAATGCAAGCCGCCGCGAAGGAGCTGAAGTTCGAGAAGGCCGCACGCTTGCGGGACCAGATCAAGGCTCTCGAAACACTGAACCTGTGCGGCAATCTTCAGGAACACGCTCAGCCCGAAGTGTTTCAGATCGATCCGCGCAAAGGGCTGCTCGGATTGAAGAAGGTCTTCGATCTACCCGGCCTGCCGCGTCGCATCGAGGGGATGGACATCGCCCATTTGCAGGGAGGTGAGACTGTCGCGAGTTGCGTGCAATTCATCGACGGCCTGCCGTTCAAGCACGGTTACAAACGGTTCAAGATCCGAACGGTGGAGGGGGTCGATGACTTCGCCTCGATGCGCGAAGTCGTCAGCCGCCACTTCCGTCGCCTGCAACAAGAGGGCGAAGCATTCCCCGACATCCTGTTGATCGATGGCGGCAAGGGACAGCTCAGTGCGGTAATGGCCGCACTCGACAGCATCGGCATCCAGCCGCCGTTCGTCTGCTCGCTGGCCAAGCGTGAGGAAGAGATCTTCCTGCCGGGCCAGCCGGAGCCGAAGCTGCTCAGCAAGCATTCGTTCGCGCTGCGCCTGCTCCAGTATGTGCGAGACGAATCGCACCGCTTCGCCCAGCACTACCACCACCTGCTCCGCTCGAAGGCGACATTCGGCGAGTGACATTTCGGATTCGCTCGCGCTGCGATTAGACTCCCCTATTAGGCGTGCCACTGCTTCGGAGTCCGCGGAGAAGCAGTGCCGATGGAGTGTCGATGCCCGTTCCCACTGCTTCTCCGAGGACTCCGAAGCAGTGGCACGCCGCAACTTCAATGGCGGCCCGAACCGGGCCACCCAGACGCTCTGGAACTCCATGACAAAGCCTCTCCTACCGTCGGCCCTCTTCGTTCTGGTGAGTCTGGCCGCGCCGCTGCGGCTCGTGGCGGCCGAGCCACCGGCCTCGACCTCACCGCCCGCCTGGATCAAGCCGGCCTTCGAGCAGGGTCGAACCAAGATCGAGTTCTACGATCCCGTGAAAGACCCGCGCGAGTTCCCCGGCTGGACCGTCTTCGATTTCGATCTGAAGTACCAGTTCGACTACGAGTACCAGTTTCGTGCAGACAAGCAAAAGAAGTACGCCGTCACGCTGGTCCCTAAGTTCACGAAGGTCGAGCTGGTCGTGCGGCATCGAGTTCAGTTGCCGCAGCATTACGAGTCCTCTCGCGTGTGGGAGTCACCGCTGGCGCAGCACGAACTCGAACACGTGGGCATCGGCGCGCACCGTCGCACCGTGATGCTGGCCCAGCATCTCGTCCGAAAGATTGAGCGAGTGGAACGCACCGTCAGCAAGCCGAACGAAGTCACCAATGACTGGGCGCAGGATGCAATCCGAGACGAGATCACTCCTCGTCGTGAGGCCCTCGACCAACTGATCAAGGCCAACAATCGCAACCTCGACAAGCTGACAGGTCACGGCGCGAGACCGCTCGCCGATCGCGACGCTTTCTATGCGCAGATGTATCTGAAAGAGAATCTGGACGAGATGAAGTTTCCCTACCTCCACGAGGTTCTCGAACTGCTGGAGGATCGTGACTATCTGGCCGCTCGCTGGGAACCCGCTCCCGTGAAGTCCGACAAGCCCAAGAAATGACCGACGATCCTTGTCCGAGCGGCTCGCTCGCGTGACGCTTTCGTTGACGGTACAACGTCATCGACCTTTTCGATCCGTCAGTGCATCGCGGCGGAGCAAAGGTGACTTGCATTCGATGGCGATTTGAACTCGGCCCCACTCATTCCAGGAGACTTCACCGTGGACAAGACCAGCACCCAGACAGGTTCCTCAAACGGCGTCGGCGTGACTCGCCGCGAGTTGCTCAAGACCTCCGGCCAGATCATGGCGGCGTCGGCTTTGGCGGGGATCGTCCTGCCTCAACACGTCTATGCGGGCGAATCGGGCACCGTGAAACTGGCCCTCATCGGCGCGGGCGGTCGCGGGACGGGAGCGGCGGAGAACGCCCTCCAGACGAAGCTCGGCCCGGTCAAGCTGGCCGCGATGGCCGATGTCTTCCCCGAGAAACTCAAGCTGTGCCACAGGACGCTGAGCGACAAGTTCAAGGAGAAGGTCGATGTTCCGCAGGACCGCCAGTTCATCGGGTTCGATGGCTACAAGAACGCGATGGACTGCCTGAGCAAGGGGGACGTGGTGATCCTCACGACGCCCTGCGCCTTCCGCTGGGTCCATTTCGGTTACGCGATCTCCAAGGGGTTGAACGTCTTCATGGAGAAGCCGACCACCGTCGATGGACCGGGCACCCGCAAGATGCTGGCCCTCTACGAAGAATCGATGAAGAAGAACTTGAAGGTCGGCGTCGGCCTGATGTGTCGGCACTGCGAGGTCCGCGGTGAACTCTGGCAGCGCGTTCAGGACGGCCAGCTCGGCGATGTGATCACGCTGCGGGGCTACCGCACCCACGGACCGGTCGCCTCCGCCTTCTCCAAGAAGAAGCCGGACAACATGAGCGAACTGATGTACCAGATCAACCGCTTCCACTCGTTCCTGTTCCTGAGCGGCGGTTGCTACAGCGACTTCCTGATCCACAACATTGACGAGTGCTGCTGGATGAAGAATGCGTGGCCCGTCGAGGCAAAGGGCTACGGCGGACGACAC
>JAYUFF010000110.1:0-2697 GCA_043738825.1 Schlesneria sp. | reverse complement strand
GTCCTCGCATGGCCACGTCGAGGCTCCGTGACCGTGGCACCCCAACTTGAAAAAGGTGATGGCTCTGAACCGGGCGGCCTTCGTTTCCGCTTCGGACTCACAGACGCGATACTCCGTCCACGAATCGAATTGCTAGTGCCTAAGAATTGAGGTTGTTGTCGTAGCCACGTTCGCCAGAACGTGGGTGAGCCCCTGGATTGACCCCACGCTCTGGCGAGCGTGGCTACCCCAAGATCAAGTGGCTACCCCAAGATCAAACTGTGACAAAGCACTAGAGGAGTCGGATTGAGATCGCATGACCAACCAACTCACAGACGTGTTGTCGAAGAACCTGCACTCCGTGCGCGAGCGGATCGCAGTGGCCTGCGCGCGGGCGGGCCGTTCACCGGACGAAGTGACTTTGATTGCCGTCACGAAGTACGCGGAACTCGATTGGGTGCGGGGCTTGATCGAACTCGGAGTGACCGATCTGGGAGAGAGCCGTCCTCAGCAACTCGTCGCGCGGGCCGAACAGTTACCGCCGCACGTTCGCTGGCACCAGATCGGCCATCTGCAACGGAACAAGGCCGACATGCTGTTGCCCGTCGCCGCGCGGATTCACTCGGTCGATTCATTGCGGTTGATCGAGCATCTCGCGAAGAGTGCGACCAAACTGGGATGCCGCCCGCGCATCCTGCTCGAAGTCAACGTGTCGGGGGAGTCGAGCAAAGACGGCTTTGTGGTCGATGAACTGCTCGCCGCGTGGCCGCTGATCCTCGCACACGATTCGCTCGCCATTGACGGTTTGATGGCGATGGCTCCGCTCGAAGACGATCCCGCAGCGGCGCGGCCCGCCTTTCGAGGACTGCGCGAATTGAGAGACCGGCTGCGCGATGCCTCGGGCGGACGCGGCCTGCTCCCCGATCTTTCAATGGGTATGAGTGGCGACTTTGAAATCGGAATCGAAGAGGGAGCGACCCTGATCCGCGTCGGCAGCAGCCTGTTCGAGGGGCTGTCTTCCGCGTGAAGTCATCTGCCATCAAAGCCTGAAGCGCAAGCGAAAGAGTGCCAACGCAGACCTTCGCTTGCGCTTCAGGCTTTGATGCACACGCTGTAACATACGAACGCTGCCCCGCACGGAAGATTTGTTGCAACAGGTTCCGACCATGCCCGATCACGCTCACGAACAACGCTTGCTGCGCGAGATCACTCGCCGTCACTTCTTCCACGATTGTCGAGTCGGCCTCGGCGCGATGGCCCTCGGTTCACTGATGGCTGACGGACGACCGGCCTCAGCCGCGACACCGCCTCCCGGATTCACAGCGGGGAGTCGCGGGCTGCATCACGAACCGAAGGCCAAGTCGGTCATCTTCCTGTTCATGGCGGGGGGGCCGAGCCAGCTCGATCTCTTCGACGAGAAGCCCAAGCTGCGCGAACTGAACGGGCAGGTGATTCCCGAGTCCTACGTGAAGGGGAAGCGGTTCGCGTTTATCAAGCCGGACGCAAAGCTGCTCGGCACGAGCCGCAAGTTTGCGAAGCACGGCCAATCGGGGGCCGAGTTGAGCGAACTCCTTCCGCACCTCGCAACAACAGCCGACGACATCTGCCTCATCAAGTCGATGGCCACCGATGTCTTCAATCACGGTCCCGCGAAGCTGTTCGTGAACACCGGATCACCACAGTTCATGGGCCGCCCCAGCATGGGAGCGTGGGTGACGTATGGTCTCGGCAGCGAATCGCAGAACCTGCCCGGCTTCGTCGTGCTGCAATCGGGACCGCGCGGGCCGCGCGGCGGTGCTCCGTTGTGGGCGAGCGGCTTCCTGCCGACGAACTTTCAGGGCGTGCCGCTGCGTTCGGGGAAGGAACCGATTCTCAATCTGGCCAACCCGGCGGGGATCGATTCCGACCGGCAGCGCGAGTTCACGTCGGCCGTCAACGATTTGAACGCCCTCCGCCACGAAGCGACCTCCGACCCCGAGATCGCCACG
Source organism: Schlesneria sp. (assembly GCA_043738825.1). Lineage (GTDB taxonomy): Bacteria > Planctomycetota > Planctomycetia > Planctomycetales > Planctomycetaceae > Schlesneria. The sequence continues at coordinate 730 of JAYUFF010000110.1, read as the reverse complement.
CGTATCGCCTCCTATGAGATGGCCTACCGGATGCAGACCAGTGCGCCGGAACTGATGGACCTGCAAGGGGAGACGAAGGAGACGCTCGACCTGTACGGGGCCGAACCGGGGAAGCACTCGTTCGCCAACAACTGCCTGCTGGCGCGACGGCTCGTCGAGCGGGGCGTGCGGTTCGTGCAGCTCTATCACACCGACTGGGACCATCACGGCAACGCGGGGTTTGAGTTGGTGAAGTCGCTCGAAGACCGCTGCCGCGAGACCGATCAGGGCTGTGCGGCCCTCATCAAGGATCTCAAACAACGCGGCCTGCTGGATCAGACGATTGTCGTCTGGGGCGGCGAGTTCGGCCGGACTCCGCAGGGGGAGGACCGCGAGAAGCTTCTCGGCCGCGACCACCACATCGAAGCCTACACGATGTGGCTCAGCGGTGGAGGGATCAAGACTGGCCAGACAATCGGCGCAACGGACGAGATCGGTTACTACACGACCGAAGACAAGGTCCACGTCCACGATCTCCAAGCCACGATCCTGCATCTGCTCGGGATCGACCACCTGAAGCTGACGTACAAGTTTCAGGGCCGCAACTTCCGCCTGACCGACGTGCATGGCAACGTCGTGCCGAAGCTGCTGGCGTGACCACACTCACGTCAGGGGTCAGGCACTTCGGAATTCGGAATTGGCCGAACTGAGATTCTCACAACGCCACGACTGAAATCGGCCAATTCCGAAT
>JAYUFF010000109.1:0-7125 GCA_043738825.1 Schlesneria sp. | reverse complement strand
GTGCGAAGCCCAATCCGAGCAGAGACGCCTGCACTGCAATGGTCACTCGGATTTCGTCGGACTGCGCCAGACCAACAGCCGCCTCGATTGTCTTCTCTTCGAGGAACCAGCGCGTGTCACGCAGCAACTTCGTCTGTTCGGCTTCGTTCAACACCGCGAAGTGCCGACAGTTCGCCCGGACGATGACGAGCCACTCGGCGGGAAACGGCTCGGCCGCCAGCGTGCGTCGTCGTCGGTCTCGCCACCATCGCAGGAACATCGCGGGTCTTCACCTTTTCCAAATAGGGGTGCCACTGTCACGGAGCTTCGACGTGGCCGTGAGATTGGGAATCCGTCTTCACGACCACGTCGAAGCTCCGTGACCGTGGCACTCCCATTTGAAAAATGGCGATGGCCCGCAGAAGCTGTCCGAGTCAGGCGAACAATTGCGGCAGAGTCGTGATCGCCCGGAACAGTGCGGGATCGACATCGAGTTCAATCGCCGTACGGTTGATGGCGAACGCATCCAGCCGCCCGTGACGGCAGTGCCCGCCCATGTACGTGAAGCCCCATCGAAAGCCGTGCCGCGCGAGCGACGCGCGCGTGAAGGCGTTGTAGCTGGCGCGGCCGCCCACGGGGTAGCTGAACGCCTCGATCGGCTCGCCCAACTCTTCGATCAGCCGGCGCTTGCACTCGCCAATTTCCCAGTCCTGTTGTTGCGAGGGCAGGTTGGCCAGAACGGGGTGCGTGACGGTGTGGCCACCGAACGTCATGCCGTTGGACTTCATCTCGCGAATCATGTCCCAGGTCATCCACAAGTCTTGGGCAACCTGTTTCGGACAGCGTCCCGTCTGCAAGGCATCGGAGAGGAAGTCGAGGTAGTGTTCTGTCACTTCGCCCGGCAGGCCCTTGTAGACGGCCAGCAATCGCGCGATGGCGACCTCGCGATCCGGATCCTCGAACGGAACGGACGAAGATGTCCACCGACTGGCATTCAGCATCGCGAGCCGGCTGGTGCGCACCATCCATGCGATCTCGTCCCACCACGGCACCTGCGGCGTATCGAGAAAGCCCGTCGTCAAAAAGAACGTGGCCGGGACACCGTGCCGCTTCAGGATCGGATAGGCGAGGCTGTAGTTGTCGCGATAGCCATCGTCGAACGTGACCATCACATGGCGACCGTGTGGCTCGGCGAGAGCCCGTTCAAAATCGGGCAGCCCGATCACGTCGAACTGAGACGAGATGTGTGCGATCTGCCGCTCGAAGTCCGCCTCGGTGGCGCTCCACAAATTTCGATCGAGCAGTGAGTGGCGGGCGTCTCCGATCCGGTGGTAGTTCAGGATCAGCACGCCCTGCCACGCTCGGACGGAACGCAACGCGCGACCGCAGCCGGACACGTCGAGCGTCCGGGCGAGCAGGCTGCGTTTGGATAGTCCCTGAAGCATGAACTTGATCCCGTGCGAGGATGGCACGCCGACGAACGACCCGTGGCGAACGGACGACTTCGACCGGTCGGCCACAAACTATGCCACCTGCGGATTGCTGCGTCGGCTTGGATTGGCGCGACGCACTGGAAATCGCCTCAAACCTTACGAAGACTCCCTGACATTGCCCGAACCAGTTCACTCGACACCCTGCGCTCGACACCCACGGTTCCTACAATCGTTGCGACCCCCGACGTTGATCGTCGCTGTCGATGGATCGTTTCGACTTTCACGTCTCTGTTTCCTCACCCTCATCTTCGACTTGATCCGGCGACACCCGGCCGCCTCTTCACACGTCGGTGTCGCTGTCAGCCAGCGTCAGATACCAGCGTGCTCCCTGACAGGTTGCCGCCTCGGTCGCCGCCTCGGTCGCCGCCTCGGTCGCCGCCCCCAATCGTCCCAGCACGGGATGGCGGTTCTGTCGGCGCTGAAAACCCGCGAGCTGCAACTGTCGATAGAACTCGGGTGAGCCGAAGCACCCGAATCGAATCGCCGAAGATCGCGACCGTCGCGCGCAGCGACTGAACTCTGCCAGCAACAGCGATGTCGTTGGTTCGTCGATGGCGAGCAGGTCCGAGATCGAAATCGCCCCTTCGTCGGCGTACCACACGACATAGCCCAGCAGTTCACCGGTCGCTCGCTCGGCGAGCGTGAAGATTTCGTAGTCCAGATCGGGGCAGCTCGTGAACCGCCAATTCAGATAGTCTGCCGTCCGCTCGCCGATCACGTCGAACTGGCAGGCGGCGCGGTGCCACAACCGGTCGAAGCGGCTGTCGAAGTGAGACAACGGTTCGGCGACCACGTCTCGCGGCGCTCGGATTCTCCACTCGGACGACATCAGGTGCAGGGTCTTGTCGGTCAGGGGAGCCAGCAGTCGTGAGGCCCATCTTGAACGCAACACGCCCTGCAGCTTTTGCTCGCTGCTCAGCAGTTTGGTCCAGCACGAGAACTCACCCATCTCGCGATAGCCCGCCCGCTTCATGACGGCGGTGGCCGAACGATTCGGCATGCCGAACAGCACTGCGCGGCCTTCTCGATCCGCCGCGCCGGTGACGGCTCGCACCAGAGCCAACGCGGGACCGACGGAGCGCTGCGTTTGATCGACGTTGAGGTCGATGGCCGCGCCGCCATCGACCATGCGTCCGGCGACGGACATCCGGCGCAGCATCAGGCCGGCCGCTCCCGCAGGCGCGCAATCGCGTTCGCCGAGCAACCACGCGCGCGCCCGGCCGCTGCCGTACAACCAGTCGATCCGGTGTTCCGCAGCCGTCGGCAAATTGCGTTGCCACAGGCCGAGCAACGGCGCGCGCAGCGAGGCGACATCAGGCTGAGTCACCTCCCACTGTGGAGCATTCGTCAATGTGGGCCAGGTCGTGGACATGCGGTAACGATCCGAAATGTTGCTACGGTGAAAGGCGGGAGCCTTCACCGAATCATGTTGCACAGAATCATGAAGGCCCAGGCCGTTCCCGTTTGAACCCGTTGACTGGAGTCCGACAGTCTGTCTACATGATTTTGTGAAACATGATTTTGTCGGTCCTCTTCTCCTTGATTCACGGGAGCACTTGCTCGATCAACTCGGGCGGCCGATGCAGGTAGTTCGTGGCCTTGCGCTTCGATTCGATGTCGCGATAAACGAACTGAACCTGCTCGACGGCGAGGCCGATGTCGGCGGCCACCTCTTCGGCGGAGTAGCCGTTGTTCAAGCCAAACAGACAGCAGTCGAGCTTGTCGTATGGGACCGAGAAGAAGAACTCCTCCTGGCTCTGCGGCAGCGAGTACGTGTCGGTCGTCGGGGGTCTCATGCGGATGACCTCGGGGACGCCGAGATGGTCCGCCAACTGATAGACCTGCGTCTTGTAGAGATGAGCGATCGGCTTGAAGTCGGCCGCACCATCGCCCTGCTTGACGAAGAAGCCCTGATCGTATTCGAGCCGATTCGGAGTGCCGGCGACGGCGTATCGCAGTCGGTCGGCGTGGTAGTACTCGACCATCTTGCGGCAGCGCTGTTTGAAGTTCGTCGCGGCGACAATCGTCTGGTAGGCGTCGAGGCTCAGCCGCGCCTGCTGCCGCTCACCCGAGGGCGATTGCACGACGATCGACGACAGACTGAAGCGGCTGCCCTGCAAGAGTGGCGGCAAGACGAGTTTGCTCTTCCAGTCGGAGCGAAACTCGGGGATGACGCTCTGGATTGCGGCATCGCGTCGTTGATAGCAACCCGCCCCCTGAAGCATCAGTGTGATGTTCTCGACCACGGTTTCGATGCCAAGCGAGTCGGCTAGCAATTCAGCCAGCGCCAGGCTGTCATCGGCCGAATCCAGTTCGGGCATCATGATCCCGAAGACGCGTTCGGGACCGAAGGCCCTCACGGCCAGAGCGGCGACGACGGTGGAGTCGATCCCGCCCGACAGCCCGAGCACCACGCCCTTGCGTTTGAGAGTCGAAGCGACGGTCGTCTGCATCCAGTCACAAATGCGAGCGGTCTCGGCCGCTCCATCGAGTTGCAGCAGCCGTCTCGAAAAAGTTTGAGTCGCCGTCGTCATTTCAGTTTCCAAATCAAGAGGATGAACCACGGAAAGCACGGAAGGTCACGGAAAGGAGAAGAATGAAAGTTGAAGGACAGTTCAAAGCGGACGTTTCTGCTTTCGCCTAGTTCTCTTCGCCTCTTCCTGTTTTCCTTCCGTGCTTTCCGTGGTTCCAATGTCTTTCGTTCTCTGCGGGTCAAACATCGACCAGCAGCTTCTTGTCGATCTTGCCGTTCGGGGTCTTGGGCAGTGTGTCGCGGATCTCGACCTGTTGCGGGACCATGAAGTCTTCGAGGTATTGGCGGCAGTGAGCCTGCACGTCGCGGGTAGTCAGCGTGGCATCGGGTTGCAGACGGATGACGGCTCGTACCGCTTGGCCCAGCACGGGATCACTGACTCCCACGACAGCGGCTTCGGCGATGAGCGGGTGCTGATGCAGCACGTCCTCGACTTCGCGCGGGCTGACCTTTTCGCCACGGCTCTTGATGATGTCGTCCTTGCGGCCGACCCAATACAAAAAGCCTTCGTTGTCAGTGCGGAAGAGGTCTCCGGTATAGAGCCACATCTCGTGCGGAATCTGGCCGGGTTTGAGTCGCTGCGCCGTCTGTTCGGGAGCTTCCCAGTAGCCCTTCATCACGTTCGAGCCGCGCACGACGAGTTCGCCGACTTCGTTCGGTCCAAGCGGATTGCCAGCCTCGTCGAGAATCATCGTCTCGCAGTTCGGCATCGCCTTGCCGACCGAGCCGGTGCGGCGGTCGATCTCTTCCGGCGGCAGATAGCTCACTCGTTTGCATTCGGTCAGACCGAACATCGAGAAGATCGTGACTTCCGGCAGCAGTTTGCGAAGCTTTTGAATGTACTCGACCGGAAAGGCGGCTCCCGTGTTGCTGAAGTATCGCAGCTTCGACAGGTCGTACTTGCTGAGATCCATCTGCAAAAGGATCGCGACGACAGTCGGCACGATCGGAAAGCCGGTGACGCCCTCCTTCACGATCTTTTCCAGAGTCGCATGCGGATACGTGAACGACTTTTCGAGGACCAGCGTGCCGCCGTAATTGCAGCACATCAGCCACTGATACAGCCCGTAATCGAAGGACAGCGGCAACACGTTGAGTACGATGTCGTCGGGAGTGTTTCGCAGGTAGGTCGTGATCGCCCGATTCGCGGCAACCATGTTGTGATGAGTCAGCATCACTCCCTTGGGGTTTCCCGTCGAACCGGACGTGTAAACCAGAGCGGCCAAGTCCACATCGATGCAGCGTTTGGCGGGCGGTTGAGTTTGAGCGGCGTGTTCGGCGACGAGGGCCGTCCATCCAACCAGTGAATGCGAGCAACCGGCCACGTCGGCGGGATCTCCCACGACGATGACGTTGTGCAGATGAGGCGTCTCGTTCCAGCAGTTCTCGAAGCCGCGCAGTCGCTTCGTCTGACCAATGATGGCCGACGCGCGGCTGTTGTTGAGCAGATAGGTCAGTTTGTCGGGCTTGGTCGTCGGATTGGCCATGACGAACACGGCCCCGGCTTTGAGAACCGCCCATACGGCAACAGCCGCCTCGACCGAGTTGTCGAGGAAGATCACGACGCGATCGCCACGCTCGACGCCGCGCGCGATCAAGCCGTGCGCGAGTTGGTTGGCCTCCGTCTCGACCTCGCGATACGTGACGCGGCGACCGTCACAAACGAGCGCCACCTTGTCGGGCACTCGCGCGGCGGTCTGTTCGAGAAATTGTTCGAGCAGCATTTGTCTTCCTCATGTTCCCTCGCCCCACGCCTTGGTGGGGAGAGGGTTAGGGTGAGGGGTCTTCTCTTCACGGCTCGCCCCTCACCCTCTCCCCGCAGAGCCGGGGCGAGGGGACAGGAAGGAGCGGAAGCCACACACAACCTCACTTGGCCTCTTCCAGCTTGGCCTCGACGAACTGGATCAGCCGGTTGATCGAATCGAGGTTGTCGGGGACGAGTTCGTCGTCATCGACCTTCACCTGGAAACGGTCCTCAATGAACGAGACCAGTTCCAACACGCCGGTCGAGTCGATCAGACCCTGTTCGAGAAACGAATCGTCGGCGTCGAGCTGCACGCCCTTGCGGCCGAACAGGAAGTTGTCAGACACAAACTTGCGAACATCGGCTTCAATCGTCGGCATTTCGATTCCCTTGGATGGTCAGGTGATTTGAATGGTCAGGTGATTTGGAGTTTGGTTGGGTCGATCTGGGCTTCAAACGGCCACCGGCTCGGCCACATCGACCGTCCGGCCGTGAATGAACTGCTCGACGACAAGCTGCGCCGACAGGATGCCGACCAGCGCCATGTTGTCCTTGGCTCCGATGGCCGCTCCCGTGCGCGCCTTCTCGACCAGCTTCGTGACGGCGGCCGGATCGAACAGACCGGCCGACGCCACCGCCTCGGGCGAGAGCATCTCATCGACGTACTCGAACCGCGCCATGCCCGATTCGGTGTCGAAGAAGCTCTGGGCGTCGGGTGCTCGATACGGTTGCTTGGATCGCTGGCGAATCGAGTCTGGAACCAGATGCCGCGTCGCTTGTTTCAGGATGTGCTTCTCGTCGAGGCCGCTCATCTTGAGTCGTGCGGGAATTCGCGCGGCGAACTCGACGAGACGGTGATCGAGGAACGGGAAGCGGCCTTCGATGCCGTGAGCCATCGTCATCCGATCGCCCTGCGACGACAGGATGTATCCCGGCAGCAGGCCGGTCGTCTCCAGATACTGAGCCTGCGAGAAGCCGTTCCACCGACCGAACGGCTCGGGCAACAGCGACTCGGCCTCGGCCATCGGGTCGGAGTCGTAGGTTGCCGCCAACACGTCCGGCGTGAGGAACGCCTTGAGTTTACTGGTCAACTCCCAGCGCGGCAGGTGCGAGAAGAACGGGCTGTTCAAATCCTGTGGCCGAACCTGGAAGAAGGCTTTCAAGTACGCAGGCGGCTGCGACTGGATGTTCTTCATGTATGGATAGAGTCGCTTGAGCAGCAGCGGCCGACTCTTGGAGTCCGGCTGTCGCGACCAGAAGCGGCGCAGCTTGGCTTCCTTGAAGATGTCGTAGCCGCCGAAGGCTTCGTCGGCTCCTTCGCCGGTCAGCACGACTTTGTAACCGGACTCGCGCACGAGGCGCGACAGCAGGAACAG
>JAYUFF010000108.1:0-7129 GCA_043738825.1 Schlesneria sp. | reverse complement strand
TCGAGTTCCGCGCGAGGCAACTCCGTCACGTCGCGGTTCTGGTAGACGACGAGTTGTTCGAGGGAGGCTCCCGCCGCGATCAGTTCCGTGGGGAGGACATCGCGCCCGCGCGAGGCTCGCGCCCAGAGGACTTTTTTGTTGGCAACGTGCGGTTTCAGCAAAGCGGCGAGCGATTCGGCGCGGTACTCGGTCGGAACCAGGTCGGCTCGCAGCGAGAACTCTTCGAGCACGGCCGCAGTCGCGGGACCGATGCAGGCGAGCTTGGCATTTGAGAGCGCACGCACATCGCCGCCGTTGCTCCACAAGCGACCGAGCAAGCCTCGCACTCCGTTCGCGCTCGTGAAGACGATCCAGTCGAACTCGTGCAAACGCGGCAGGACGGCATCGACGGCGGACCAGTCGTCGGGCGGAGCGATCTCAATCGTGGGGAGCATCACCGGCAATGCGCCGAGTTCGTAGGCTTTCAGCGCGGCATCGTCCGCCTGATCCTCGGGCCGTGTGATGCCGATCACCTGACCGAACAGCGGCCGATCCTCGAACCATCGCGCCTGCTCGCGGACCTGCACGCAGTCGCCGACGATCACCAGCGACGGCGGATGCAGCCCGGCGGCCTGCGCGAGTTGTGGGATGTCACCGAGTGTGCCCGTCACCGTGCGCTGCAACGGTTGAGTGGCTCGACAGACGACGCAGGCTGGAGTGTGCGATGGCTTGCCCGCCGCGATGAGTGCCGACGAGATCGCCTCCAACCGATGCAGGCCCATGTAGAAGACAAGCGTGCCGGGGAAGTGGGCGAGCGAATCGTAGTCGAGCGCGGTTGCCGGCTTGGTCGGGTCTTCGTGTCCCGTGATGAAGGCGACCGCCGACGCATGGTCTCGATGCGTGAGCGAGATGCCGGTGTAAACCGCCGCCGCCGTGGCGGCCGTGATGCCCGGAACGACTTCAAACGGGATGCCCGCCGCCGCGAGCGCCGCCGCCTCTTCGGAGCCTCGTCCAAAAATGAACGGGTCGCCTCCCTTGAGTCTCACGACGGTCTTGCCGTCGCGCGCCGCTTCGATCAGCCGACGATTGATCTCGTCCTGAGGCAACTGTCGGCCAAGCGGTCCGGCGGCGCGACACGTTCGCTCGACGGCGGCGTGTCCGTGCCGCAACAGCATCGGATTGACGAGGCCGTCGTACAGGATCAGGTCCGCGCGCCGCAGGCACTCGGCCCCCTTCAGCGTCAGCAGGCCAGGGTCACCGGGGCCGCCGCCGACAAGGTAGACCTTACCGATCGTGCCGGGTGGTGGAGTGTTGGGGGAAGTCGAAGGGGATGGGGTCGTCATCGTGATTGGGAAGAGTGCAAAGTGAGAAGTGATCAGTGCGAAGTGCAAAGTGAATGGCGTTCTTGGACGCCGCCCAGCAGAACGCGACGGCCGACGGAGTCGAAGCCGGGACAACGATTCGCGGTTGAAGAGGTTGATCCCGTGGAACCCGTGCTGGCGTCACTCCCACTTTGCACTTGGCACTGATCACTTCGCACTTCGCACTCAATCTTTCTCCCCGAAGGCGGGGACGAGGGGACGGGTCCGTGTTCGCGGGCATCGTAGCCACCCTGTCGCGGGCGAGAAACTCGGCAGGGCTGAAACAACCGTGAGAGCCGATTGCGCGAACGGAAAGACCCCCCTAACCCTGTCCCCGCCAGCCTTTGTTTTTTGAAGACAGGGCGGGGCGAGGGAACAGGGCGGCGACGAATCGGTCTTGTCAGTCATCGTGTCGTCTGCCAGACTTCGCCGCGTGTCGAGTGGTCTCGTCGTGAAAAGGATGGTTGCAATGAAGGCGTTCGTCGCGGGAATCGTCTGCCTGGTCGCTCAAGCTGCGTTCGCTCCGTTCGCGTTCTCACAGGGGGTCGTCTGCCAGTTGCCTCCCGACGGGACGTGGGTCCGGTTTGAAGGGACTTACGCGCAGACCGAGATTCGGCCCGAATCGGCCGAAGGGAAACTCGACATCGCTCCGTGGATCGAAAAGGTCTGGATCAAGTCGGTCGGCACCGAGATGGCCGAGTACAAGGGCGAGCTGACGGCGTGCCGCTGGATCGAAATCAAGATCGATCGGGGACGCGAGAAAGACGGCAACATCGACACCGGCCTGACCGGCTCCGAGATTTACAAGGTGCTCATTCCCGAGTCGGTGGTGATCTCGGACAACATCGACAAGAGCGGAGTCCCGGTCAGCTTTCTGCCGCTGGTAAAGGGCTTCCGCAAAGTGGGCAAGGCCGAGCCGAAGCCGCTGACCGAACCGGCTCTGCAACTGTATCCGCTCGGGATTCTCGTCGGGTACTACCGCGAGTTGAAGGTGGTCGAAGAGGGCGTCGATCCCGAAGTCGGCATCGAGGCGGTCAAGCAGGCCACGCAACTGCAAGGTCGGGTCTCCAACGAACGGGCGTCGAGCCGCACCGTGCAGGAATCGACACTTTGGAAGAGTGCCGACATGCCGTTCGGCGTCGCGCGGTGGAGTGCCAAGATCACGCGCGAGGTCAAGGACGCTCGGGAGCCTCGCGACAACTTCAAGCCGGTCAGCGAAGTGACCATCGAAATGAAGGCCAAGGAAACGGGAACGGAAGGGCCGGAAGGCAAGAGCGAACTGACGGTGCCGTAGCCCGGATGATTCACGCTCGGTCGGATCGAAGCCTGAAGCGCAAGCGAAGGTCAACCTCAACCGATCCTTCGCTTGCGCTTCAGGCTTCTATTCAACACTCCGTCGAAGTCTGACAAAGCGAACACCCCGGCCGCTGAGCAGTCGGGGTGTTGTTGTTTAACGATCAGCGGTTGATCGCGGTGGCAGTCTACAGATCGAGCTTGCTGCGGCGGTCTCGCCACATGCTCTTGTGGTCCTTCAGATGCTTGTTGAGGAAGTCGAGCATGTCCTTCTCGACCCCGAAGTCCTTGCCTAGCAGGTTCGTTCCCTCCAGAGGAGTGTCATAGCGTTTGATTTCGATGTATTCCTCTTTCTTCGGGGCCAGCAACTCGTACATCTTGTTGGCCGCAGTCAGATCAACCTTGTTCTTGGAACCGACACCCAGCATCACCGAGCGATTGAGAACTCGGATGTAGCTCAGCGACTTGGTAACGTTCACGCCGGGAGCCGTCGTCTCGGGCGACAGCAACACCAGGGCCTGCACATCCTGACCCCTGGGAGTTCCCAGAGCGAGCGTGGGAGCATCTTCATGGGGCTTCTTTTCCCAGTCGAGTTCCATGTAGGCGATCGCGACGGGTGTGCTCATGTCGGCCGCAATGATCCCCATTTTGTTCATGTTGAGCTGCTTCTTCTGATGTTCCTCGAACAGGAACTTCTTCACCGCCTCCATGTCTCCCGCGACCATCGCGGCATAGTCTCTGGCCTTGGGGGAACCGGTATCGCCCTTCTTGCCGGTGGACGAGCCACTCTTTTCGATGACGCTCTCGCCATGTCCGCGCAGATCGACCGTGACCACCGCGAAGTCGTTCTTTTGGAATCCTTCCGCGTGAGACTTCCAAATCTGACGGGTGCCCCCCTTGCCGTGCAGCATGACGACGACCGCCGCATCCTGACCGGCGGTCGATTTGAAATACGTGATTTTGATTTCAACTCCGTCTTTGGCGTACAGAGTCTTGTCTTCGTTGGTGGCCTTCTTGGGGGGAGCCTGCGCGTGGGCCGCAGGCGGTGTCGCGAGCGAAGCACACAGCGCCAGTGTCAGAAACGACCACGACGCCACGGGCCGCCGGTGACAGGTGAAACTGAAAGTCTTCGACAAATTCATCTGTGCAGACAACCACATGGGATTTCTCCGGAGGACTTCGTTCGATGAAAGACGGTGAGGTGGAAAGAACCCGAAAGCACGATCCCACCCACGATCGTTGACGCCATTTCAAACCACCGTCAGTGTAGGAGCGGGAAAAACCTCGGTCAATCGGCAACGCGACTGATGTCCGATTGAGCTGCCAACTGTATCGATTCCGCTGATTGTTCCAACCGCCGTCGCCAATCTCTGGCTGGAGACTCCCCGTGAACGAACCGACACGACCGCCGGGACTGTTCGTGACGGGAACCGACACGGGCGTGGGGAAGACTCACGTGGCGTCGCTGATCGCGCGGCAACTGAGTTCCGTCGGCGTGCGAGTCGGCGTTTACAAGCCCGTCTGTTCGGGAGCCGTCTTCGACGAACATGGCCGCGCGCGATGGGACGACATCGACCGGCTGCGCGAGGCGGTGAGAGGCCACTGGCCGGGCATCGAACTCACGGACGACGCGATCTGTCCGCAACGGTTCCTCGCCCCGCTGGCTCCCCCTTTGGCGGCGCGGCTGGAGGGACGTGGCATCGATGTCGAGCAACTGCGCCGGGGTGCCGACGGGTGGACCGGCCGCGCGGAGGTGCTGATCGTCGAGGGGGCGGGTGGGCTGCTCGCACCGGTGAGTGAGACTCAGGACGTGGCCGATCTGGCGCGAGACATCGGCTATCCGTTGATCGTGGTGGCGCGTTGCGGACTCGGCACGATCAATCATTCGCTGTTGACGGTCGAAGCGGCGCGGCGACGTGGCTTGCCGGTGGCCGGCATCGTCCTCAATCAGGCTCACCGCGAGGATGATCTCGCACTGGCGTTCGACAATGCGGCGGAGATCGAAGCGCGCAGCGGCGCGCCCGTATTCGGCGTGGTCTCGTGGCAATCGGTCGACGGTTTGCAACGCGATGGTCGGACGGTCACAATCCGCTGGCAAGCGTTGGCGGGCCGATGAAACGCCATGCGGCGAAATCCGAGAGCCGCGTGGCTGAAGCACACTAAAACCCGCAGCGTGAACGAGGGGGTGATCGCACTCCCTCGCTGACGCTTCGGGTTGGTATTGTCATCGCCCGCGAACAGTGAAATCGTGGAACAGTCAAGAGGGTCATGGTATGGCGACGGAAGTCACGTGCGGGCAATGCCACGGTCGGCTGCTCATTGAGACGCTGGGCGTGGTGGTGGCTTGTCCACATTGTGGAGTCCATCTGTCGATCCCCGCTCCGCCGCCTGAGCCGGTTGCAGAACCGGAACCCGTGCTGGAACGAGATACGGACATCGCGGTTCCTCCTGCTCCCGGATCGTCTTCCTCCGCGCAGAACGATCTTGATCCGGGCGACATCGAACTGAACTTTGAACGGGCCGAGCAGCTTGCCGAGGCGGCGCAACGGGATGCCCCGCCCGATCCATTGGCCTCATCGAGCGTGTTTGGCGGACTCGACGAGCAGCACGAACACCCCGCAGAGGCGGGTTGGCACAGCGCCCCGAGTCTGCATCTCGGCCAGAGCGACTCGCCCGCGTCTGCGGCAACAACGGGAGCAGCTCCTCCCCCCGCCTTGTTTACTTCACCGTTGATGGATCGCGCACCGGATCTCTCGCCGACTCCGGCGACGAACCAAACGGTGGCCCCGTTTCCCACATTCGGTGAAGCCGCACGCCAGGCCGATCCCGCGTGGAACTTCGCGCCGGCGGAGGCCGCCACCTCGGCCCCCGATGCCGTGTTTCTGTCCTCGTCGCAGCAGTTCTCGCTCGGCACACCCGCCGATGAATCGCCCGACGTTTCCGAGCAACCGATGTTCTCGTTCGGAGCACCGGCCGGATCGTCGGGCTTCGCGCCGCCAGCGGCCACGCCTTCTGCGGCGGCATCCGCTCCGACCATTACCCTGCCGGGGACGGTCGCTGATGACCTGATCCTTTCGTCCTCGCAGCAGTTCAGTTTGGGAGCGATCGCCGCCACCCTCGCCGCAGTCGATGTCGGCGATTCCGGCTCCCTCAGTTCGAGCGAGGCTCCACCCGCTGCTGCGGTTCTGACTTCGACGACCGTGTCCACAACGGCGGCGGCCCATGCCGAGGCGGCGGCGGCTTCGCGGCAGCGGGTTCTCATGCTGCTGCTGGTCGTCGTGAGCAGCTACGCCAGCGCGATCACGATCGTATTGATCTACGTTCTGGCGGTTGGACGGGCTCACCAATTGGAGAGCCTTCCCGATTTGAAGCCCCTCGTGAATGAGAAGGGTGAAGTCGTGCTCAAGGGTTTCATTTCACCCAAGAACGATCTCCCGGTGGGGCACGTCCTGAAGCTCGGTCAATCGCAGCGGTTTGGCAGCGTGCGCGTGACGCCCGTCAAGGTGACGCGCGGCACGGTCCAGTTCCAACACACCTTGGGAAAGAGCGCCCTCGAATTTGCCGACACGGAGCCGCTGTTGAAGTTGTGGCTGAAGTTCGAGAACGTCTCCCAGGATCAGACATTTTCGCCGCTCGATGAGCCGCTGGTCTTCAAACGCTCGAAAGACGCTCGGAGCAAGAAGGTCAACGCCCACAACTTTCTCGCTGCGTCCGAGAATCGCAAACTGGGCAAGTCCATCTTCCGCGTCTACGACCTGCCGACCGACATCGGATTCGACATGGTCGGTCAAAAGCTGAATACAGAACTGCCGCCGGGTGAGACGTGGCAAACCTTCGTTCCTTCCGAAGAAGAGGCCGTCGAATTGAAGGGCGATCTCGTCTGGAGAGTCCACCTCCGCAAGGGCTATCACCCCAAGTCGCTGCGCGGCGTGACCACGTTGATCGACGTGCAGTTCAACAGCAAAGACATCTCGAACGAGAGCTGATCCGCGCGACGGATAAAACTCTCCCCGTCGCTCGCTCACCTGAGAAACGGTGCTTGCCGCGTCGGACGAACGTTGCGACTCGACCCAACGTCTGAGCGAATCGCCGATGACCCTCAAGCCGATGCGCTGCTCAAGCGGTCGTACCGGGCAGACCACTGGGCCGTCCCGATTGGAGTGTGATGCCGGATCGCCACAGAACGAGGCGACGGCACGGTCTCCCTAGCTGATCGAGTCGATGCGACCGAGTCCGTTGCCAAACGGCAACGCCTGCGACGGAACGGAATCTTCGATTCAGGCCGGTTCAATCCGTGCCAATCTGCGCAGTGTGAAGGCGATCCGGGGGGACTCGTCCGGTTCCGTAACATCTGCGGACGAACGCCCCTTTCTGGGTTTTTCCGTGCGTGCCATGATGTCGCTTTTTCGATGCAAGACTTCGGTGATTTTTGAGGATTTCTCTCAAGCGAGCGGTTCCCCCGCGCTTTATCATTGGCTCACCGCTTCCGGTCGAAG
>JAYUFF010000107.1:0-2701 GCA_043738825.1 Schlesneria sp. | reverse complement strand
GGTGGGACCAGCGGCGCTTCGCCGCGCCGGCCCACCAGCAATTCTCGAAGGTTTGTCAGGGTGGGCCGGCGCTCGAAGCGAGCTTGTCCCACCCTACTTTGAAACGGGGAAGAGCCGTGAACGTCCACAAGATGCTTGAGACCTCACCACACCCCGGCTACCATCTTGGGGCATGAACGCTTCTGCCGTTTGGCAATTGGTTGGCGTTCAGCTTTCATCAGTCCTGCGGACCACAATCCGATGAACGATCTGCTGCACTTGGAACTGACGACCCGTCAACGTGAACTCTTGCTGCGAGGTTTGCGCTTTGTGCGCAGCAGTCGCATGCTCGAGATTCGCGACTCGTCGGACCTCACCGACGATCAGCGCAAGGACGAGTTGGGCGAACTCCGCCAACTCTCCGAACTGCTGGGACCAAGCACCGCGAAGGCCAAGCCGACGCACGTGTGATCTCCCGACCGACTCGACAATCCGAAATGACCAGCAGCCGTCGAACGATTCGACGGCTGCTGGTCATTTCGGGGGGCAACGAGCAATCTCGGCCGTCGAGGGATCCGGTGCAAAACGTGTCGTACGCTCCTCTGGCCGTTTCTGCCGAAGTCGTCTGGACACGTTTTCGGGGATGAACTACATCCCGCTCCATTCTGACGCCGGGGGGCCGTGCGTTGGTGCGTCGCAGGGATTCACGTTCGTATTGTGAGGATTGGCCCATGCCATCCAGCTCCATCCGTCCAGCCCGATTGCCTTGTGTTTGCTTCGGCTTGGCAATGGCCACGCTGTCCGGGTGCTATTCGCCGTATGGTTATCAAGGCCAGCCTGGCGGTCCCGGCTACTACGGTCAGCCGGCCTATCAGTCTCCCGGCTATCAGGGCGGTCCGGTCTACCCGGCGTCGCCTGGACAGCCGTTGGGTAACGGGGGCACGTATGTTCCGGGAGGCGGCACCACTTCCGGCTCTTCGCCGACGCCAATCAATCCGCCGAGCACCTACGACAACAATCCCGGTGGCATTCGCTTCGAGAGTCCGAACAACAACGCGCCGTCGTTCAATCCCAATCCGGGAACGGGCCGCGATGTGCCTCAGCCCAACGACGATCTAAACAACCCGAATCCCGGCGCGTCGAAGCCGACTCTGACACCGACCTCGGGGACTGTGCCCAGTGAGCTATCGACGCCCTTCGAACAGACCGGCAACTCCGGTGGAGGAGCCACTGGAACTCCCGCTCAACCGACGCAGGTCACCACGGAGCCCGACCCGTTCTTCGAGCCGCCGCAACAACTGAAATCATCGGCCACTTCCGGCGCGTCGCCGATTCAAACGGTGAGCTACGAGCAACCGCAAGCGGCCAAGTTGAATCCCTTCGGCCGCGACACGAAGCACGCCAATCCGACTTGGCTGCGCGGCGTGATCGACTACGACCAGAAGCAGCGCACCTGGTCGATCCTCTATTCATCGAACCCCGATCCGCGCGATCCGAATGGCGGCATGTTGACGCTCGCCAGCCATCCCAATCTGGCGAAGTGCCGCAACGGTGAGGTGGTTCTCGCGGAGGGAGCCATCGACGCCCGCCAGACCGATGCGCGCGGCAAGTCGATCTACGTCCTCGACAACGTGACGCCGCTTGCGGCCCAATAGACCACGCGATCCCAGCGGGAACAGCAACACCTCGGAGACGGCCCGGTTTCCGAAGTGCTTTCGTTTTCAGAGCGATCAGTCAACCTCGTCAGCTATACCTCACGTGGCCTTCGACGAGACGTTATCTCCCGTTCGAGTCTTGGTGAGCCGGGCGGCGTCAGCCCCCGGACTCTTCACGACAAGAGTCCGGGGGCTGACGCCCAATGGCACTCACGTTGTAACCCGCAGCGTCAGCGAGGGCTTCCAACACGCCGTGAAATGTGAGTCACTCCCTCGCTGACGCTGCGGGTTACTGGTCTTCTTTCATCAAAGTGAGTGCCATTGGGCTGACGCCACACGGCTCACCAAGAATGTCTCATCGACGACCTCGTGAGGTATATCTCAACCGCATGATGTCGCTGGCCCACAACTGGGTGGCAGCCGCGAGTGATGACCGGTAGCATCCCGGCCTTCAATCTCCCTTCCAATTGGGCCGCTCGTCACCGGTCGAACAGAGGGACCGGCACCGAAGGGTTCCAACGGATGGCGGGTCGAAACTGGTTGTTGTGGGGCGCGCTCATGGCAGGACTGTCTGTGGCTCTCGGCGCGTTTGCGGCTCACTTGTTGGACAAGTTCTTTGTGGAGAAGTACGCCGGTCAAACGCGAGTCGTCGCGGGAGAAACGGTTCCGCTCTCAAAGAAGTTTCTGAACGACTTCAAGACTGGCGCGGAGTACCAGATGACTCACAGCCTCGCGCTCCTTGCGGTCGGCCTGCTCGCCGATCGGCGAGCGTCGCGCTCACTGACGATCGCCGGTGGGGCGTTCGTGGTTGGGATCGTGTTGTTCTCGGGCAGCCTCTACATCCTGACGCTGACCGGCGTGACGAAGTGGGGGATGGTGACGCCTATCGGCGGCGTGGCGTTTCTCGTCGGCTGGGCCGCGCTCGTCATCAGCGTCATCCGCAGTGAGAAACCAGCCCCAACGGCGACCTAGTGTAGTGTCTCTCAATTGCTGGGCATTATGCACGCGACGTTTTCACGATGTGAACGCGATAAACACTATGAAAACGGACATCGGATAATATCCCA
>JAYUFF010000106.1:0-7139 GCA_043738825.1 Schlesneria sp. | reverse complement strand
GCTGCGATGAAAGTGAAGCTGACGACCAAACAGAAACGCGATCGGCGGTGGAAGATCAAGCGGCGCAAAGCGCGACGCGAGAAGCACGGCGTTTGATTCTCCTGACGCTGAGTTTGCCAGTTCGTTCGTGACAGAGCCTGTTCCATTGGGACGGGCTCTGTTCGTTGATGGGCACGCCGCATCGTTGATGGGCACGCCGCAATCGCTGACTTTCTGATGGTCGAACACCTTCTGATTGCGGCGGTTGCCCGGCCATCACGGACACGGATCTCGCTCATTTGAAGCCGCTCAAAAAGCTGGAACAGTTGGGCCTGCTCGGCACGCAACTCACCGATCGCGGGCTGGAAGAACTGCGAGGATTAGCGCGACTGCGCTGGCTGCAATTCGCTGGCACGAAAATCACCGACGAAGGCATACCGACGATCGTCTGATGAAGACGGATTTCACTCGCTCTGCAACTGATTTGGAGAACGTGCAGTGACTCGCGACTCCAAATGAAACACGGCCCGATCACACACGATGATCGGGCCGCTGGGTATGAACGGGCGAACGACGTTCGCGCATTCGGGATCGGAGTTGTCGGCACCTTTCTCGTTGATGTCCGTCGATCGAAGCCGTGTCAGTCACATTCACACCGGCTGCAAGTGAGCCAATTCGTCCCGCAACCGGATGCGGGCCGTGTGGAGCCGGCGCTTGATCGTGCCGACCGGGCTGTTGAAGCGATCGCTCATCTCGATCAGCGACTGTCCCTCGAAGTAGAACGCCACGAGGGTCGTCCGGTCGAGTTCGCGCAGCCGCTTCAAGCCGCCCCGCAACTGAGCCGCCTGTTCGCCGCTCACCACATGATCGAGCGGCGACTGACGTTCGCAGTTGATGATGCCGAGCAACTCGGGATCCTGAGTCACGGCGCGCGGACGCCGTACGGCGCGATTGATCGCCAACCGAACCGTGATCTGACGGAGCCAACCGGGGAACCGATCGGCCTCACGGAGCTGCGGCAACTTGCGGAGGACTTGGATGAACACGTCCTGCGTCAGCTCGGCCGCTTCGGCGCGATTTCGCAACCGGCGGAGAGCGATCGCAAACACGGTCGATTCAAACGCCCGAACGAGCTGTCCAAACGCTTCGCGATCCCCGGCCTGAGCCTGCAACACGAGCGGCAAGAATTCGTTGGTGTCCATATTGATTCGTTTCCTTCACTCGCACGCGGGCGTCCTCGTGACGTGGCGTGCGAGTTGATCCGGCGAAGTTGAATGTGACGATCACCGGCGGATCGCGAAGGAGTGCGCGGAGGCAAAGACTTCGAGACGCCGCAGTTGGAGTGAGCGTCGGTTAGGCGGGCTTTTCGATTGACGGAGCGGAAACGCGAACGAACGCGCTGGCTCAATCAGCCTCAAGGCCGGGCACCGAACTTCGGGCAGAGAGCAGTCCCTGACTGCTGGGCCTAGCCGCTGATCGAGCGGTTGAGCACCAGCATGGCCCACGCCGCATCCGGCAGTTGATGGCGGGCATCGAGCCGCCATGTTCTGCCGCCGCGCAAGCCGTGGGTCGCGGTTCCGTGTTCCTGCCCGGTACTTTCGCGACGCAATGGACTCTGTTTGGAGTCGCTTGAGCCGAGGGGCGAGAACTGGGAACACGTTGACCCAAGGTCGGGACGCTTGACGACGGGGCCGGCCTCGCGTGAGCGGGTAAAGCTCGGTAGATAAGCCCGATGTCCATTCGCTGCATCCACAACCAAGCCGCTCTGCATGCGGGCGTTGGCGTTGATCATCGAGTTCTGGATGGCATTGATTGCTTGCATCGGGGGTACCTCCTGCGGCAGCCGCAGTCGTCGGGAAACGAAAAACAGACAACAGTGTTTCGGAAGAAGAGTCCGCAATCCTGAGTTGTGCGTGACGTGCGCCTCACGCTCGCGGCGGAAATCACGAGGGATCCCGCGTTGCACCAAAGACACCGGTTCAACCGAAAAGGTTCACGCTTTTTTTTCGGCGACCACGAAGTTTTTCGCAGATTGGCGCGGGTTCGTCCAATCCAAAGGCAGGGCCATCGCCTTTTTCAAGTTGGGGTGCCACGGTCACGGAGCCTCGACGTGGCCGTGCGAGGACGTGAAGGCTGTTTCTCAATTCCCAATCTCACGGCCACGTCGAGGCTCCGTGAACGTGGCACCCATCACCCCAGATTCAGGCACCCATCACCCCAGATTCAACAAGGTGATGGCCCTGATCCCAAGAAACTCGACCGAGTGAGCGGCTGCTCTTGGAGACAGCCTTGACCATCGCCTCGTCCGGCTCAAACTGCCGTTCGATCAGGGGTTAGCGCAGCTTTCACGCCCGTCACAACCCGTAGATTCAGAAAAGTTGGCAGGATCCGTAAAGTTTACCGACGCTGCTGCCCGATACTCGTAGGTAGCTGATCTTCAAGCGTTGACTGCCACGTCCGTCGAGCCTTTCGGGAAAGGATTCCCCATGAATCTGCATCGACTATTTTGCCTGAGTAGTGTCCTGCTGGCCTCCACAATGGGATGTTGCCATTCGAGGTGCGTCTGTTCGGATCCCTGCGATCCCTGCGATCCCTGCGGCGGCACTTCGACGGGCGGGCGGCATATCTCAGGCTGGATGAATCAAAAGATTAATTCGTGGCGCATGCGAAATCACGGCCGGAACTACGGCTGGAATGATGTCGGCTGCGGCTGCGATGCGTGCCGTATGGGGTTTAATGGCGACGCGATGAGTTCGGACTGTGCCTCCGGCAACTGTGGTGGCTCAATGATGAGCGGCTCACCAGCGGGCTGTGCCTGCGGTCAACAACACACTGAGTACGCCCCAAGCCTGCCGGGAATGATGGCTCCACCTGCGGCCCCGGCCGTTAGTCCGACGCCAGTCCCCGTCCCGCCCATTGGAACTGAGCCGGCTCCGGCTCCAGTCGAGAGCGGCACCAATTCCACGGCGATTCCACGCACGCTGACAACTCAACCACAACAGGTTTCCGTCGAAGAGTTCCATCGTTTGCCGGGAGTGATCGTCGCCGGACCGACTTCACAGTCCTCCGTACCGAGCCTCGCCACTTCCTCAATTGCGGCTCAGCCTGTGATGGCGGCTCCTCAACTTTCCTCGGTGCCAACGGCTCCACGAGTCGCAGCGGGGGCGCAACAGGTGAATTGGGTTCCTTCAAAGCAATGACATGAGTCGTCGATCCACAAAAACAGCTTGAGGCGAAGACCAAAGTCTTCGCCTCAAGCCGTTTTATAGTTTGGGTCCACCGTTTTATAGTTTGGATCCATCGAGTTGTGGATGCGATCGGTTCAATGCCGTATGGCGCGGGCCCGAGGTTGGCGCCGAGAAGGGATGAGTGGGAACGGGTGAATCTGCGGCTCGACATCGACTTCCGTGACGGCTTCGTGCAGAGGTGTCGGTACTGGTTGATCGACTTCTTTCTTTTGCCGATCCGGACGGCAGCAGAGCATCGCCGGCAGCAGCACCAACTCACCGAGCAACGAGGCCGCCATCTGTGCCGCCATCAGCATGCCGAAACGGGCGGTGGGTGTGAAACTGCTCAAGCAGAGCGCGAGCAGCCCCAGGCTGGAGATCAGCGTTGAGTCGAGCATCGGCTCGCCCGAGTGCTCCAGAGCTTTCTTGCAGGCTTCGGCTGACGATCCGCTCTTGCGATAGGCTTGTTGATAGACAACGAGGAAGTGGAATGTGCAATCGACAGAAATCCCAAGAGCAATGCTGCCGGTCATCATCATGCCGATATCGACCGGTACGCCGAAGAAGCCGACGCTGCCAAACACCAGCCAGATGGGGACGATGTTCGGCACCATCGCGATCAGTCCGGCCGTGATGGACCGCAGCGACAGAATCATGACGATGGAAATCGTCAGACAGGCCGCCGCGAAGCTCTGCCAGAAGCCCTCGAAGATCTCCTGCTGAGCGTTCTTGAGCAGCGGGGCCTGCCCTGTGAATTGAATCGGTTCCTGCGCCAAAATCTTCGTCAGATCTTCGAGGACTTCCACGGGCGACAGGCCGGAGTCGTGACGCACTCGCGCGGAAATCCTCCACAATCGCTGGCGATCCGCGACGAATCCGCCTTCTCCACTGTATGACTGGGCGAGCCCCAGAATCCGCGCGGTGGCCAGCGGGCTATCTGGCATTTCGTCCGGAAAAAAGCTGGCCAGCGACAGAGTGTGACGAATGCCACGATGAGCCGCGATCGTGGCTTCGATCGTGCGGACGCGCTGGATCTGGTCGAGAAACGCCAGTTGTTGTCCGTGGAAGTCCACCACCGCTTCGATGGACTCAATGCTGGTGATATCGTTCTCCACGCGACGCAGGTCGGCCAGCACCTTGCTGTTTCGTGGCAGGAAATCGGCGGGATCAATGTCGGGCCTGAGCAGTGTCAGTCCGTATCCCGTGACGATCAACAACACGACTGCCCCGCCGAGCAGGCTGAATCGGTGTCGGGCCACGAAGTCACTCCAGGCCCCGAAATTGAAGCTGAAGCTGCCGCAGCGCTGAGTACGGCAGGGAATCACGGTGAGCAGCGCGGGCGTAATTCCCAATCCGACCAGCAGAGCCACGATGGAACCCGACGCCGCTGCGTATCCGAACTGACTCACCGGCAGGATGCTGCTGACATTCAGCGACACCAGTCCGAGCAACGTCGTCAGAGTCGAAAGCAGACAGGGGTTGCACGACTCGCGCATGACATACGAGAGCGGATCGGCCTCGCCTCGTTCCTTGGCCGTCGAGTGATAGCTGACGACATGCACGGCGATCGACAGCGTGAAGATCATGACCATGATCGACAGTGAGCCGAGGATGAAGTTCATCTCGCCACCGCAGGCCGCCAGGATCGCCTGATTCAGAACGATGCCCCACAGGGTGACACCCAGCACGGCCAGCGACAGTCCCAGATGGCCGAACGAGTAGTACAGCAACCCCAGGCTGATGGCGCAGGTAATCAGGAAGAATCGCTTGTTCGATTTGGAACTGCCGAGACGATCCAACTCGGTCACGATGATCGGTGCTCCTGTCAGAGCGACTTGGTCGAGATCGAATTGACAGTAGGCCAGCGCCGCGTACACGTCGGCGGTCGTCTTGGCCCGATCTTTGATACCGCTCTCCGAGAGTGCGGCCACCACGCCGAGAAGTTCTCCCGTTTGTGACTGCAACAAACCGTCGATGCGACGATGGGCCTCGTCTTCGGCGACTCCAAACTCCCGCATCCGCTGCACCATGCGGGCGGGAGTCCAGCACTGGCGAATGCCCGGCAGGCGATCGAGGCGACCGGCGAACGACTCGACCAACTCGGGAGTCGCTGCCGATTTCGGGAGGCCGAGGACAATGACCTCTTCGGCACCGAAGTCCTGTTTGAATTCCTCGTAGGTGCGGCGGACATCGGTGTCCTGCGGGAGCCACGTCTCGATGTCGTTGTTGGACGGGATGCTCTCTGCCACGCGAAACAAAAATGGAAACGAGAGTACGACGACACCCAGAATCAACCGACTGTAGCGGCGATAGAAGTACGAAATCATGTCGTGTCGTCTCGGAGTCTGCTTCAGTGTTGTCACCGAATGGTGAACTGAGTGAGCTGCGGCATGGTTCTCGGGCCAGTGACGCGGCCCCGATAATCTTTGACCGTTTGTGAAAGTCACCTCGCAGGCTTTCACTCGCGCGTCATCAGGTCATCGTGTTGCATCGCCACTCGTCAGTTCACCATCCGCGCGTTCAACGCGACCTCGCCTTGGGAACATCGAGATTCCCTGGCACCGGACGAAGCCACCTGAACGAGCCTGTCGCCGCACTCCGTACAGAATCTCGACGAAATCACGCTGCGCAAACATTACAAACGTGACGGGCGGGGCCTCGCGTTCCATGAGTCGGGCAGCCGTCACGCTCGCGTAGACTTTTCCGTGGCGAACAGAATGGTTGAGGAACGCGGGGTACTCGCCACGCGGGGTTCCGCCGTCAGGAGGTGACACTGCGAACCGGCAGAGACTGCCAAGTCGCCGTCGATGCGGCGGAAAAGTTGCGTCCCATCGCACTCGCACATTTCAGCTAAAACGGAAACACAAATGGCGTCAGCGCGACCGCGATCGCCATCATCAGCAGATCGAGTGGGATGCCGATTCGCAGGTAGTCGCTGAATTTGTAGCCACCGGGGCCATAAACCATGAGATTGGTTTGGTAGCCGAACGGCGTTGCGAAGCCCATTGAGGCGGAGATCATGATCACGATCATAAACGGCTCATGCTGGACGCCGAGCGATTTCGACACGGCCAGCGCCAGCGGAAACATCAACACCGCAGCCGCGTTGTTCGAGAGGAGTTCGGTCAGAACCATCGTCATGAAGTAAACCATTCCAAGCTGCACCCAGGCGTTGTCGCCGGCCAGACCGATCAATTGGGAGGCGGCCGTGGCTGCGAGGCCGCTCGTTTCGATGGCCTTTCCAATTCCCAGTGAGGCCCCGATGACAATCAGCACTGACCAGTCGATGCTCTGAATGGCTTCGCTCATGGTGCAGCAGCGCGTGGCGATCATGACTAGGCTCGCCAGCAGCGCGGCAGGCAGCAGGAAGTCACGTTCTGGCAAGCCGCCCGGAACGGCATCACGGCTGAAGATCGTCGCGAACAAGATCATGCCGATCAGCACGGCCAGCGCGATCCACGCGCGGTCGTGTCGCGGCGGGGTCGAGTTCTCGACATGGCTCACCAGGAAAAAGTCGTTCGAGTTTCTCTGCTGCCGGACGAAATCGGTGTGAGCCTCCAGCAACAGCGTGTCGCCCGGCTGGAGCACGATGTCGCCGATCTTGCCGGTGATCTTCTGGCCATTGCGGGCTACGGCAATCACGGCCGCATTGTAGCGCGTGCGGAATCGGCCATCGCGAATGTTCATCCCCACGATTGGGCAGCGGTTGGAGACGACGGCTTCCATCAGGCACCGCTCGCTGTCCGCCGCCGAGAGCTTGAAGACTTGATCGGTCGCCGGTACCAGCCCTCGCATCTTGCGCAGATCGACCACGGACTCCACGATGCCCACGAACACCAAGCGGTCGTTGGCTTGCAGGTGCTCTCGCGGACCGACCGCCACAATGACTTCGCCATTGCGTTCGATCTCAGCCAGAAACAGGCCCGGCAAATG
>JAYUFF010000105.1:0-7142 GCA_043738825.1 Schlesneria sp. | reverse complement strand
CGACCTGCGGCAACGGTGAGACGGGAAGCAACCCGTAACCGAGGACTCCCGCCAACGTGATCGCCACGATGAACAGCGTCGTTCCGACGGGCCGATGGATGAACGGGGTGGAGAGGCTCATGCGAGATTCCCCTCCACGGATCGGCTGGTCCGCGCGTTCATGCCCGCTGGCAGGCAGCTAGTTTGGTTGCGGCACCGGAGCCCACAGCGGAGGTCAGGAGAGTGAGAAGTGCGAAGTGCAAAGTACGAAGTGCAAAATGGAAGAGTTGCGGCTCCAACCGCTCCGATGTGCCCGTGTCTTGGCCTTCCACCACTTTGCACTTTGCACTTCTCACTTCCCACTTTGCACTTCCTCACGCGGAGGCTCATGAGTCCTCCCCTTCCGGCGGTCCTGCCGAAACCGGGATGCCGATCCGCGCGCCGAGCCGGTCGAACCAGAGATAGATCACCGGCGTTGTGTAGAGCGTGAGCAACTGGCTGAAGATTAGACCGCCGATGATCGTGATCCCGAGCGGTCGGCGCAACTCGGAGCCGACGCCGTTGCCCATCGCCAGCGGGACGGCACCCAACAGCGCGGCCATCGTCGTCATCATGATCGGTCGAAAGCGCAGCAGGCAGGCTTCGTAGATCGCCTCGCGCGGCGGCTTGCCCTGATGGCGCTGCGCATCCAGCGCGAAGTCGATCATCATGATCGCGTTCTTCTTGACGATGCCGATCAGCAGGATGATGCCGATCAACGCGATGACGCTGAGGTCCGTCTGGCAGAGCAGCATCGCAACGAGCGCCCCGACTCCGGCCGAGGGGAGCGTCGAGAGGATCGTGATCGGATGGATGTAGCTCTCGTACAGGACTCCCAGCACGATGTAGACCGTGATGAGGGCGGCCAGAATCAGGAGCAGCGTGTTTTTCAGCGAGGCTTGAAACGCTTGGGCCGTTCCCTGGAAGCCGCCGATGATGCTGGGTGGCATGTCCAGTTCTTCGTTCGCGGCCGAGATCGCTTCGACCGCCTCACCGAGCGACACGCCGGGGGCCAGATTGAACGAGACCGTCACCACCGGGAACTGCCCCTGATGATTGATCGTGAGCGGCGCGGTCGTCTCTTCGATCCGAGTGAAGCTGCTCAGCGGAACCATGCCGCCACCGGGCGGTCGAATGTAGACCTCCTTCAAATCGCGCGTCTCGTCCTTGAAGTCGGGTTTGACTTCGAGAACCAGCCGATACTGGTTCAACTGCGTGAACATGATCGAGATCTGCCGCTGACCGAAGGCGTCGTACAGCGCGTCGTCGACCATCTGCGGCGTGACTCCGAGTCGCGACGCCGTGTCGCGGTCGATGACGACGCGGGCCTGCAAACCGTCGCTCTGCTGATCGCTGGCCACGTCGCGCAGTTGCGGCAGCGTTTGCAGCTTACTCACAAACTTCGGAGCCCACTCACCGAGTTCCTTGGCGTTGGGATCTTCGAGGCTGTACTGGTACTGCGTGCGACTAACGCGCGTCTCGACCGTCAAATCCTGGACCGGCTGCATGAAGAGTGTGATTCCCGACACATCGGCCACGCGCGATTGCAGACGACGAATGATCTCGGTGGCGTCGGTGTGGTCTCGCTCTTCGAGAGACTTCAGGTTGATGAGGATCCGTCCGCTGTTCATCGTCGTGTTCGTGCCATCGACGCCGATGAAGCTGGACAGGCTGGCCACCGCCGGGTCGGTCAGAACGGCTCGGTTCAGGTTGAGTTGCCGCACGGCCATCGCCTCGAACGAGATGCTCTGCGGAGCTTCGGAGATGCCCAGAATCACACCCGTGTCCTGCACCGGGAAGAAGCCCTTGGGAACGATGAAGTAGAGCTGCACCGTCGCGGCCAACGTCGCCACCGAAACCAGCAGCGTCAGCGTCTGGTGCCTCAACACGACGGTAAGCGTTTCTCCGTAGAGCCGGATCACCCCGCTAAAGGCCGCCTCCGACGCGCGGAACATCCAGCCGTGCTGCGACGGCGGCGTGTGCTTGAGCAGCTTCGCGCACATCATCGGCGTCAGCGTCAGCGACACGATCGCCGAGACGAGAATGGTCACGCTCAACGTGACGGCGAACTCACGGAACAGACGTCCGACGATATCGCCCATGAACAGCAGCGGGATCAGCACGGCGATCAACGAGACACTCAGCGAGACAATCGTGAAGCCGATCTGCTTGGATCCCTTGAGGGCGGCGGCCAGAGGGGCTTCACCCGCTTCGATGTAGCGCATGATGTTCTCGATCATCACGATCGCGTCATCGACGACGAAGCCGGTCGAGATCGTCAGCGCCATCAGCGTCAGGTTGTTGAGGCTGTAGCCGAGCAGGTACATCACCGCGAACGTGCCAACCAGCGACAGCGGCACCGCGACGCTGGGAATGATCGTCGCCGAGACGTTTCGCAAAAAGAGAAAGATCACCAGTACGACGAGTCCGACGGTCATCAACAACTCGCGCTGCACGTCTGCGACCGAGGCGCGGATCGTGACGGTGCGGTCGGTGAGGATGGCGTGGGAGACCGATGCTGGCAGCGACTCCCTCAACTGCGGCAGCAACGCCTTCACGCGATCGACGACCTCGATGATGTTGGCACCCGGCTGCCGTTGGATGTTGAGGATCACGGCGGGCGTCTCGTTCATCCACGCGGCCTGTCGCACATTCTCGGCTCCGTCGATGACATCGGCCACATCGGAGAGTTGGATCGGCGCACCGTTGCGATAGGCGACGATCAAGCGGCGGTACTGCTCGCTCGTCAGCACCTGATCGTTGGCACCGATCGTGTAGGCTTGGCGGATGCCGTCGAAGCTCCCCTTGGCTTGGTTGACGTTGGCTTGAACCAGCGCCGTGCGCAGGTCTTCCAAGTTGAGTCCGAGCGCCGAGAGCGAGGTCGGATTGGCCTGGATGCGAATCGCGGGCTTCTGGCCACCGCTGATGCTGACCATGCCGACACCCGACAATTGCGAGATCTTCTGCGCCAACCTCGTGTCGGCCAGGTCTTCGACCTTCGACAAGGGGAGCGTCTTCGAGAACAGTGCGAGCGTCAGAATGGGTGCATCGGCGGGATTCGTCTTGGTGTAAATTGGAGGGTTCGGCAGGTCTCGCGGCAGGAAACTCGACCCGACATTGATGGCGGCCTGGACCTGTTGTGCGGCCACGTCGATATTCAGCTCCAACGCGAACCGCAGCGTGATGACCGAACAGCCCTCGGAACTGGTCGAGGTCATCTGAGTCAGCCCCGGCACCTGCCCGAACTGCCGTTCCAACGGTGCGGTGACTGACGAGGCCATCACGTCGGGATCGGCTCCGGGGTAGAACGTGACGACTTGAATCGTCGGGTAATCGACCTGCGGCAAGGCCGAGACCGGCAACTGGCGGAAGGCGACGATGCCCGTGAGCAGGATCGCGACCATGAAGAGTACCGTCGCGACCGGCCGCAGCACGAAGGGCCGAGACAGATTCATCGCGTGCCCTTCTGACCGGCAGCGCCTTTTTCTCGGGCTTCCGTTGGTGAGTCGGGACCGCCGGGCGGCTTCCCTTTCCCCGGCTCCTTCTCGCGCAGTGAGACCTTGGTCCCCGGTTGCAGCTTGTCGAGTCCTTCGGTGACGATGACTTCACTCGCAGTCAGCCCCGATTCAATTGAAGTCTCGCTCCCTTCGGTCGGGCCGATGACGACGTTACGGATCTCGACCGTTTCGTCGGCCGTGACCACCCAGACGAAGGTCGAGGCGGGGCCGCGCTGCACGGCGGCCGATGGCACCACGATCGCCCCGCGCTTCGTCTCGACCAGCAACCGCGCGTTGACGAACTGGTTGGGGAAGAGCAGTTGGTCCTCATTCGCGAAGACGGCTTTCAGCCGCAGGGTGCCGGTCGTCGGATCGACCTGATTGTCGATGGCCGCCAGCGTGCCGCTCGCCAGTTTCGTTTTGAAGTCGCGGTCGTAGGCCTCGACGGTGAGTACCCGGTCGTCTCGCGTCTGCTTCATCACGCGTGCGATGTCATCCTGCGGAATCGTGAACACGACGGCAATCGGTTGGAGCTGTGTGATGACGGCCAGTCCGCCGGCATCGTTGGCGCGCACGAAGTTCCCCTGATCGACCAGACGCAGACCGATCCGCCCGCTGATCGGAGCGACGATCTGGCAATAGCTCAGTTGCAAGCGGGCATTGGCCAGCATCGCTCGATCCGCCTGGATGGCTCCCTCCGTCTGCTGGACCAGCGCGGCCTGATCGTCCAATTGTTGCTGGGCGACGACGTTCGACTTGAGCAAATCCTGATAGCGATCCAGCGTGAGCTTCGCCAGTTTCAGAGTCGCCTCGTTGCGGGCGAGTTGTCCTTCGGCCTGATCGCGCTGCACTTCAAACGCGCGCGAGTCGATCTCGGCCAGCACGTCCCCTTCGCCGACCAACTTCCCCTCGGTGAAGTGGACTTTGAGCAGCTCCCCCTCGACGCGACTGCGAACGGTCACAGTCTTGAAGGCGGTCGCCGTGCCGAGACCATTCAAAGAGAGGTCCATGTCGCGTTGCCGCACAGTGGCTGTGGTCACAGGGATCACTCGCGCGGTGGGCTTGGAGGGCGGAGCGGCTCCGGCCGGAATCAGCGTCATGACCCACGGCCACCAGAGCAGACGGTAATGCCACGCGACGGCGGCGATTGCCAACACCAGCAGCCACCATAAAGCTGCTCGGTTCGGCGGCAGAGAAGACATCTCCGGAATCGGGTGGAGTGCCTGCGGACCACTCCCCGCCGGGCCGTTGTGCTGCTGCGTTGCGTGATCCTGAACGGTGCCGTGTACAGGGTCCGTCGGT
Source organism: Schlesneria sp. (assembly GCA_043738825.1). Classification (GTDB taxonomy): domain Bacteria; phylum Planctomycetota; class Planctomycetia; order Planctomycetales; family Planctomycetaceae; genus Schlesneria. The sequence goes on along the minus strand of JAYUFF010000105.1, from coordinate 2,325 downwards.
AGGGTTGCCAGCTTGGAAATCATCAATGAAGAACCTCAACGTGTCGCGACTGCGTTATCCCTCGGCATGTCCGCAGCCTCATCGCGCAGGACAGGCCTGAACTCAACTCGTGTCGTGCTGACCAGAATGAGCATAGCCCCTACCCGATGGGAAGCGAAACAGCTCACAAGACGTTCAGGAATGGTGATTGAGTCGATTGTCCATGACCATCACCTGATCGAAACGAGGAACACCTGATCGAAACGAGGAAGGGGGTGCCACGGTCACGGAGCTTCGACGTGGCCGTGAGTCCGGTAAAACGGCTGGACCCTCTCACACGGCCACGTCGAAGCTCCGTGACCGTGGCACACAAAGTGAAACGGGCGATGGCCCTGGGGAATAGCCAGAACGCTCTTCGCGCCGACCGGCGGTTCGCCATACAAACGTCTCGTCACCCAGAGTTGAGGGAGAGCCATGCGTGAGATCGAAGTTTTTTCGCTGCCCTGTTTTCGTGAGCCGATGAGTTCACTCAGCCATCTGCTGGGAGCGGTCGTGTTCACGGCTCTGGCAGTGGTGCTGGTGCGTCGTGGGCGAGGAGACTGGTGCCGAACGGCCAGTCTGGCGGTCATGGCATTCTCGACCGTCCAACTTCTGATCCTGAGTGGCCTCTACCACATGTATTGGCCCGGCCCCTTGCGACAGCTCATGGTGCGAGCCGATGTCTCTGGAGTCTTCCTGTTGATCGCCGGAAGCCTGACGCCGGTCCACGTGATTCTCTTTCGGGGAGCGGCACGCTGGGGTCCGCTGGCATTGGCATGGACGGCGGCCGTCGTCGGGATCATCTTGCGAATGGTCTTCTTTGACAGCGTGTCCGGTGAAGCAGGCATTGCGATCTTCCTGCTGTTTGGTTGGGGGGCCGCCATCACGGCCGCGGTCATCTATCAGCGATACGGCTGGGCTTTTGTGCGGCCCGGAGTTTTGGCGGGCCTCGCGTACACGGCGGGTGCGATTGTGTTGGCACTCCACCGCCCGACTCTCGTGGCCGGACTCGTCGGCCCTCACGAGTTGTGGCATCTGGCCGTACTCACCGGGCTCGGCCTCCATTGGCGATTCGTGTTTCAGTTCGCCTCGGGCCGAATGCCGGACGAGCAGCGCGAGGGAGCAGTCGAGCTTGCCACGGCAGGTGTCCCTCGACCACATTTCAGGACGGTTGTCTCGGGAAAACTAGCCCGACGCGCGGGGCGTTGCCCACGCGGTTAAACGCCCCCGTCTTGGCCGCGTGAGGTCTAACTGCAAAGCCCCCGCTCGCGCGTCGGGCGAATGGCACTCACTTTAGATTCGTAGCCACGCTCGCCAAAGCGTGGGGATCGCACCGTTACCACAAAATCCCACGGTCTGGCGACCGTGGCTACTGCAAAGCCCTCGCTCGCGCGTCGGGCTAGTACTTGGTCACACCTAAGAATTGGGGTTGTTGTCGTAGCCACGTTCACCAGAACGTGGGCGAGACCCTGAATTAACCCCACGCTCTGGTGAGCGTGGCTACCCCAAGATCAAGCGGTGACAAAGCACTGGCGCTCAAGTTCGTGCAGCGCGGCCGCAGTCCGATCGGAGGTGCCGTAGCGAGATCCCATGCAGAAAATCCGTCCACCGTTGGGCCATTGTTCTGGCCGTGTAATGGTTCAGCGCCACGGCCTGGGCGCGTTGAACGAACACGCGATTCACGGAGCTGATTGCCTGTTGAACCGCCGTCGCCAACTGGATTGGTGTGGGATGAACGGGCACCGTTGTGAGCGACAGGCCGTGATCGTGTTGTAGGTCGGGGACGACGCCGACGGGGGTGGCGACGACCGGCAACCCGGCCATCAAACCTTCGAGCAGCGCCAACGAGAATCCTTCAGCGGGGCTGGCCATGATGAGGCAATCCAGCGCATGCAGCGCGTCGCCGACCTGCTGCATTGGCGGGACGAAAATCGCATCGGGTGTGAGGTCTCGCGCGGCCGGTCGCATGTCCTCGCCATAGCCTTTGCCCACGTAGACGGCGCGATAGCCCGGTCCCAACGCGCGCACCGCGTGAGAAATCGCCAGCGGGTTCTTCTCGGGTGAGATGCGGCCGAGGAACTCGACGGCGATCTCGTGAGGCAACAGGCCCCATTCACGTCGGACATCGTCGCGCTGTCGGAGTGGTTCGCAACGCTGCGGATCGACGCCGTTGGGGATGATCGTCACCCGATCGTGACCGAACGACATCGCGGCCACGCGGGAGACGGCGACAGAGTGCGTGGTGACCGCCCGATTTGCCGCGAGGAAGCTCTCGGTCCACGCTCCGCAGCCGTGTGACACCTGCAC
>JAYUFF010000104.1:0-2710 GCA_043738825.1 Schlesneria sp. | reverse complement strand
TCAGTGTGATGTCGCGACGAACGACGGACGGGCCGTCTTCGATCACTCGGATGTCGAGAACTTCACGCAGGTACGCCGGATCGCGCGGGGGCGAATTGTTCGACGGCCAGTCGCGAACGTCCTTCAGGCTCACAAAGAACCGTCCCCAACTCGGATCAACCCGGACTCGGTAACGGCCATCGTCACCGAGCGGCACTTTGGCCCGTCCAACCGGTCCCACCAGCGCACCCTTCACCGGCGAGCCATCCTCATAACGAAGTGTCCCCACCACGAGCGGCCATGCTTTTAGCGGCTGAACTACTTGGCGAGCCGCATCGTCGGCCTCGGGAAGCACCGCTTGAAGCTGCGTTCGAGACTCGGGCCACTCCGCCAGCATCGGTTGAGGGATCGTGAGCGTCGCATACCCCAACTTGCAGAGGCCGAGCGATGCGCTTTGAGTTCCGCCTGCAATGGGCGGCATTTCGGACGTGGTGTCCTCGTTGTTGAAGTACAGCATTGCCTCCGGCCATTGAACCCAGTGCGCGTCTGGTTTGCGACCGGGGCGATCCATTGAGATCGAACCAAACCGAAGCTCAACCTGCCAACCCTTCGGAACAATCTTGCGAACGCGATCTCTCAGTTCAATGAGGTTACGTTTTTGGTCTTCCGTGACCCCGTGATTGAACTCCGAGGCCGCTGCGGAATCATCGTCATTCAGTTTTCGATCCGGCTTCGCGTCGGATTCATCTGCCTGCGCGACGGCTTCGCCTGGATCAGTCTCCTCCGGCTGCGCCGCAATCGGACGTTGAGCCGCAGCAGTGAACCAAGCGATTGACAAGCTCGCCGCCAGCAGCCCGCAAGCCGTCCACGGATGTCGGAGCCTCACTGGACTCTCCACGGGAGCACCGAGCAACCGGGCGATTCGCTGCCTCAGTGTGGACGGGCGGTCTCCCGTGGCGAGGAGGCTGACGGCGGCGAACGAGCGGCGCTGGTTGGGACCGCGTTGCAACTCGGCCTCACGGCTGAGTTCGGCGACTCGCAGTAGCGACTTCGCGTAGTCGAGCGGCACGGTGCCGCAGGCGACGACCAGATCGTCGCAGCAGTGTTCGCGTTCGACTCGGATGCGGTTCGACAACCACCAGACGGCCGGATGAAAAAAGAGGAGCGATTCAATCACGCGTTGCATCAGGTTGACGAGATGATCATAGCGCCGCAGATGGGCCAGTTCGTGAGCCAACACCGCCTCGACCTGCTCCAGCGCGAGGCCGCTCGTCAGCGCGAGCGGCAACAAGATCGTCGGCTTCAGAATTCCGATGACCGTCGGCACGGCGACTCGCTCGCAGTACGCGAGGACCGGTACGAACGTCATCCCGAGCGACTTCGCCTGACACCGCAGGGCCTGCAACAGAGTGGCGTCTGTCACCGGGACCGAACGGAGCCTAAGTTGCCGACCACCCCACAAGCCGACGGCCAACCTCAACAACATCGCCACCACACCCAGCAGATAGACGTTCATCATCAACGGCGCGAACCGTTGCCACCCGGAGTCGTTTGCGGGGACGGGTGGCTCAACCGGTGATGCCGTTGTCGGCACGGTGGCCATCACGTTCTGAGTCGCATCAGGCGGCATCGGCTCGGTAAAAACAATTGGCTCCGTCACTGGAATCGTTGGCGAGTCAACTTCGATGACCGGCTGAATCGCCGTCGGCATGGTCGTCATGGCAACGCTTGGCGAAGCGGCTTTCTCAGACCTCGCCGCATGAATCGCCAGCGTGACGAAGGGACTGATCGCCATCAGACCAAGGGCCGCGACGAGGCAACCATATCGGGCGTGTGTGGTTTTGAGCCGCTTCGCCACAACAGCCGCCAGCGCGGCAATGAGCGTTCCCTGCCACAGAAAGTGGCCGAGCGACAGAACCAGCGCGGCACAGAAGTCTCGATCGACGAGTCCATTCATGGCGGAAGGCTTTCATTTCGGGGGGCGGGCGGCGGGCAACCTTGACCCGTAGGATGGGCACTCCTGCCCGTCCTACGGGTCACAAAGCAGGACGGGCAGGAGTGCCCATCCTACGAAAGATCAAGTCGGCTCCGACTTCTCGCGGGCCTTGCGGTTGATGAGCGAACGGATCTGTTTGAGTTCGTCGTCGTCGAGATCGGAGGTCTCCAGCAGATGCTGCATCACGGCGGTGGCCGAGCCGCCGAAGACACGATCGACGATATCCTGCAGCATGTTCCGCGTCGCCTTCTGCTCGTGATAGAGGGCTCGGTAGACGAAGCTGCGTCCGTCTTTGACGCGCGAGACGTAGCCCTTGCCGTCCATGATCGTCATCACGGTCATGACCGTCGTGTAGGCGAGGTCTCGCACGACGGCGAGTTCGTCCCGCACCTGTCTCACCGTGGCCGAGCCGATGCGCCAGAGGACTTTCAGAATCTCCAGCTCCAGTTCCGTCGGATGCTTGGATGTCGGGCGGGACATGGCGTGGCCTTGTCGTGAGAGTTTTGCTGCGGCGTCGAACTACTAATTCGTTAGCAGTGTATCGGCCATCCGGCGGGCGTCAATCTAATTGTTTAGTAGTTTTGCAAACTTTCCGGTTTGCCGCGTCTCGGGTCGGGGAGTTGGGAAAACTCAAACTGAGGCGGTAATTCCATGACCATCGCATTGTTGAATCTGGGAGATGGGGTGCCACGGTCACGGAGCTTCGACGTGGCCATGAGATTGGGAATCCAACAG
>JAYUFF010000103.1:0-2712 GCA_043738825.1 Schlesneria sp. | reverse complement strand
GCGCATCGACTTCGCGCGTGCTGACCGCCTGCTCGGGAGCCATGTAGTCGGCCGTGCCCATGACATCGCCCGTGCCGGTCAGCTCACCCAGCGACTCGCTCGACAGGAACCTCGCCAAACCGAGGTCGAGGACTTTGACGATCGACTGCGAACGAAGTGTCGCCCCGTTTTGGAGTGCGTCGCCACTAGCAGGACCGGTGGCATGGGACTCACCTTCCGCGAGCAGCAGGTTGCTCGGTTTGATGTCACGGTGGATCACACCGCGCTCGTGAGCGTGAGCCAACCCCGCCGCCGCCTGAGTCACATACCGCACCGCCTCCGTCACCGAGACCGGTCCCCGCGCCGCGACCAGCGACGCCAGATCGGTCCCCCGCACGTACTCCATCACGAGGTACGAAACCTCGCCGTCCTGAGCGGCATCGAGCGTCGCGACGACATGCGGATGATTGAGCTTCCCACCCGCCTGCATCTCGCGCTGAAACCGCTGCAACGCGGCGGGCGATTCCGACAAATCGGCATGGAGCACCTTGAGGGCGACGTTCCGCTTCATGTGCCGGTGCCACGCCTTGAAGACCGAACCGGTCCCTCCCTGACCGAGCGGTTCGAGCAGCACATACGGCCCGAGCGAAAGTGGCTCTCCCGTCTCATCGAGGATCGCGCGGACCTGGAATTCGGTCAGCACCTGTCGCTCGACCAACACCTTCGCCAGCGCATCGCCATCGACCGGCTGAGTGTCGTCGGGAAATGTCGAGAGAATCGACGAAACTTCCTCGGGCGTGGTGACTCCCGTTTCTTCCAACCGCGCCAAGAACACATCGACCGACAACCCCATCGCAAAATCTCCTCGTCTTTGCGACGCATGATAGGCGGTCGCGCGGGAGAGCAACATCGACGAGGTCGTCGCGCACGATTGAAATCGGATCTTCTCATCGAAGCCTGACGCGCAAGCGAAGGATTCCTGATGAGCCGGGCGGCGTCAGCCCCTGGAATCCTGTCGTGAAACCTCCAGCGAGGCGTTGCCTCAGACAAAGTAGCCATCATCGCTCCGCGTGATGAGCCTTGTGGGATCAGGCGTCTGCTTGTGAAAGGCTCATCACGCGGAGCGATGATGGCTACTTTGGTTTGAAGTGAAACCTCAAAGGAATCTTCAACGTGGCCGCGTAAAAGGCATCGCTGAAAGACTGCCCCCACGGCCATGTCGAGGACTCCGTGACGGTGGCATCCAAGCTCAAGGAGGCGACGGTCCGGCTTTCAAACAGCACTCTCGCTCGTCGCACCGTGCAGCATGCGTCGCGTCATCCAGACCTCGAACGCCGTGAACGCGAGGAAGCCGTAGAGCAACAGCCACCAGAACTCCGACCGCGAGCCGTCGGCGAACATGTGCCGCTGCATCTCGGCGAGATCGGTCGCGAACGTCAGTCGGTCTTCGTGGGCGAGGGCCGTGCGCTGCGCTTCGGTCAGCAGCGTGAGGTCCGACTCGCTGCGATCGAAGTTGGCGACGAAGTGCTGATCGTCGGGAGACGGCTTGCCACCGAGTGACTTGGCCGTGAAGCGGTAGACGCCGGGCAGCGTCACCTCGTTCAAGCGTGCTCCCGGTTGGAAGTCGTCGTCGATCCGGCTGGCCGGAAACGGCTTGTTGGCGGGGCCGAGGAATTCGTGCTCGTCCACCTTTAACTCGGGCGCGATGTTCAGCGACAGCGGAGTCCCCACATCGACGTTGCGGCTGGTGGAGGGCGAGGCCAACGCGAACAGAAACTCGTGCAGCCACGGAACAAAGTCCTGCTTGGCGGGGAGCGTGTTCCAATCGGCATCGAGCGGCGAAGTGAGTATCGCCGTCGTGCCGCGCCCATACCGACGAGTCACAATCCACGGATCGCCGTTCGTCAGCTTCGCGATCGTCAGCGGAGTACCGAGGGAGGGTTGAGGGTTGAGGGTCGAGGGTTGAGGGTCAGACGAAGCCGCTCCTCCTGACTCCTGTCCCCTGACCCCTGACTCCTTCCCCCCGACCTTCCACCATTTCGAGAACCGCGCGTCGGTCAACGTTCCTCTCTGGTCGGAGCGGAACGGTTTGAGCCACGGCAGTTCGAGGCTGTTGCCTGCCACACGGACGCCGAGCGATTCCTTGTCAGTGTCGGTCGCGATCTCGTTCAGCTTCACGGGGAGCAGGGCCGCGCCGGGTCGTTCGGCATCTTTGGCGTCTTTGAGAAAACCTTCCTTCGGCACCTTGTCACCGAGGGCGAAGAGCAGGCCGCGACCGCTGGAGACGAAGCGGCCCAACAACTCCAACCGCTCAGGTGAGAGTTCGCCGACGTTAGCGAGGACGAGGACCGCAACATCGCGCAGCGTCTCGGCGCTGATCTCGTCGGGAGCGATCACGCGGGTCTTGATCCACGACGATTCGCCGCCGGTCGCGGTCAGGGCCGCCTTCGCGAAAAACGTCTCGCTGCGAGTCGGATCGAGCCGCTTGTCTCCATCCACGAGCACGACCGGCAGAGAATCGGCCACGACGATGACGGCATCGGATCGGTTGTCTCCCGGCAAGGCATCGCTGTCCAAAACCACCGAGACAAGCTGCGAGCCGGGCTTCGTGAACCGTTGCTCGAACTCGACGGTGGCCTCGCCCTCCGGTTGCAGTTTGACTTGCAGAGTCTGGTCGGCGAGCCGCTGGCCGTTCACTTCGAGGTAGACCTTGCGCGAGATGGCTCCGTCGCC
>JAYUFF010000102.1:0-2717 GCA_043738825.1 Schlesneria sp. | reverse complement strand
GCGGCTCAAACGATCCGCAGCCTGTTGCAACTGGCGGTCGTCGGTTTGTTGATTGGTGTGCTGCTGTTCCAAAACGTCAACCTGCCGGTCAGTGTCGTGGGGCTGTTCGTGGTTCTGCTGCTGTGGCTGATCGGCCGGACGAGTGCGACGCCGCTGCTGGTCGCCTTTCAACTGGTTCTGTTCTTCCGCGAACCGCATCGGCCCGAGACGGCGGATGGTCTCGCTTCGGGCGTGTTCGTGGTGATCGTGCTGGGACTGCTGATGTTTCTCGGCCGGGACAAGACGTTGAAACAACTGGCCAGCCGGAGAGTGTCGGACCTCGTGCGAAGTCTGTTTGGCGCTGGGCCTGAAACGCCTGTCGTGGCCGACGCTGCCAGCGTCGGTTCGGATGCTGGCAGCATCCGCCATGAGGGGGTGTCGCCAACTTCGCTCATTCGACACATCGCGTCGCTGGTGATCTGCGTGCTGGTGGCGCAGCTCCTGCTGACGGTCTTCACGATTCCCGGAGATACCGATCGCAGACAGCAGTCGCTCGCCGACGTGAAAGAGACGCTCGCATCCGCATCTCCGCTGCTGATCGCTCTCATCGCGACGGTCATCCTGTTGTCATCGCTCGCGTGGCGGCATCTGACGGTCGAGCAGGCCTCGATGTATGTTCGCTCGACATTGGTCGGCCTGATGTACTCGGACATCCGCATGATCGTCCGTCAACGAATCACGTTTCGACGCCGCAAACAGAAACCGACGCCGGTGGTCGAGCGGCTCCATCGGAAGAAGGACGGACAGAATGATGCTTCACAAAATCATGACGAGCGAAAACATCGGTCGTTCCGCCTGACTTGAGAATCACCCGACCTCGGCCTTCGCGCCATTACAACTCCAGAAAGTTGCGCCATGTTTTGGATTCGAGAAGTTGCCGGTTGGGCACTCGTGGTCTTTGCCCTCGTGCTGATTCAAACGGGTCTGACCTACGTGACCAATCTCGACCGGCCGAAAGTCGTGGAGGCGGCCGTCATCATGTTCGCCGGGTTGGGAGTCCTTCGATCCGGCATCCTGCTGATCCGCATCTCGACCGCCGCTCGAATCTGTCGCACAGATCGCATTTCAAAGTCAGGTGATGAGGCAAAAGACTGACCACAGATTTCACGGATTTCACAGATGGCACGGATCAGAGCATGAAGAGTTAGGAGAGGAGTGTTCTTGGTCTTCGTCCGATCTGTGTCATCCGTGCAATCTGTACTACTAACGTTTCGTTTCTTCGCCGGGCGCGAAGATTTTCAGACTGTCAACCCGGCGTCGCCAATGGAGTTGGCAAGAAGATGATTGGCAAGAAGATGAAGACACGGCATGGTGACTCATTTCTTCATTTTCCTGCCACACATCCATCTTCCTGCCAACCTCGTCTTGTTCCCGTTGGTTGCGGCTAAGCCGCGCTGGGTTTTCCGTGGCTCCATCGCTTCGACGTGGTTGCGGCCGAGAGGCTGAGTGATTGCCAAGGGGTCGGGGCTGACACGACGCTGACGCGAGACTCGTCGTCGTCAGCATCGCTCAACCGACGACTCGCAGATCGACACGTACCGTCGCACGGCCTCCGTCATGCCGAGTTCCAGTGCGTCGGCGATCAGGGCGTGACCGATCGAGACTTCTTCAACTTGCGGCACGCATGACAAGAACTCTCCGAGGTTGTCGAGGTTCAGGTCGTGACCGGCGTTCACGCCGAGGCCCAGCCGGTGCGCGGCTTCTGCTGTGGCGGCGTATTGCGCTAGCGAAGCGACTCGGTCGGCGGTTGGGAACGCGCGGGCATACGGCTCGGTGTAGAGTTCGATGCGGTGCGCGCCTGTCTCGGGGACGAGTTCGATCGCGGCGGGATCGGGGTCCATGAAGAGGGACACTCGGATTCCGGCGGCTCGCAGTGACGGGATGATTCGTTGCAGCAGCGCGCTGTGAGCGGCGATGTCCCAGCCGTGATCCGATGTTTTCTGGTCGGGGGCGTCGGGGACGAGCGTGCATTGGTCGGGATGGACCTCGTGGACGAGCCGCAGGAAATCGTCGGTCGGGTAGCCCTCAATGTTGAATTCGACGCGCAGCTCGCGCGTGAGCAGCCGCAACTCGCGAACATCGCCCGGCCGCGTGTGGCGTTCGTCGGGTCGAGGATGCACGGTGATTCCGGCCGCTCCCGCCGCCACGCACAGCCGCGCGATACGGACGAGATCGGGGAGGCCGTTGTCGCGCGTGTTCCGCAGCAGGGCAATTTTGTTCAGGTTGGCGCTGAAGGCCGTCATGATTGAGGTCTCGAGGGTGGGAGCCGTTTAGCCGCAACGCCAACGGCATGCGTGCGATCAACGGTTCGCCCGCGTCAGCCGCTCCCACGCCGTTGGCGTTGGGGCTAAACGTGGGAATGTCGCGTTCTAGGCCGTGTGAGATATATCCGTGTCAGCCGATGACAGGAAGTGTCGAGCGGTGGTGTTCGTTTTGAAGGGCCATCGCCTTGCTGAATTTGTGGGAATGGGTGCCACGGTCACGGAGCCTCGACGTGGCCGTGAGATTGGGAATCCGTCTTCACGTCCGCGCACGGCCACATCGAGAACTCCGTGACCGTGGCACACAATTTGAAACAGGCGATTGCTCTGTTCGTTTTGTCACGGACTATCCAGTCGAATGCCGCGATCTTAGAATCCGGCCCTCGAACAATGTCCGCTCAATTTTGAATCGCTCGG
>JAYUFF010000101.1:0-7181 GCA_043738825.1 Schlesneria sp. | reverse complement strand
CGCCGCCATCCGAGTTGTTGTCGCAGGTGAACAGATTGCCGAAGTCGTCGAACGCCAACTCCTGCGGATTGCGGAGTCCCGTGCAGAAGACCTCCAACTTTGAGCCATCCAACTCGCAACGAAAGACCGCCCCCTGATCGGGCATGTGCAGCTTGCCCTGCTTCGTCGAGACCGAGAAGCCGCGATCACCGATGGAGAAATACAGCCGTCCGTCCGGGCCGACGATCAGTCCGTGCATGTCATGCCCGCGAAAGGCGACTCGCACCCCGAAGCCGTCGTACAGAGCAGTCCTTTCGTCCGCGCGGCCGTCTCCATCCTTGTCAGCAAGCTGCCAGAGTTTGGGAATGCAGGTGTAGAAGACTTTGCCGTTGATCGAGAGGACGCCCGCTCCCGTCCCGTCCTCGATGGCGTTGAAGCCATCGGCGAAGACGGTCGATTTATCAGCCTTGCCATCGCCGTCGGTGTCCTCCAACAGACGGATGCGGTCGTGTTCGAGAGCGTATTTGTGGACCTCATCGCCCAAGTGCTTCTTGAAGAATGCCAGCCGATCATCAACAGTCTGGGCTGCCAGATCATCGAGGAGCCAGTTCATGTGGTTGCGGTTGTCCTCGACCCCCTTCTGCTGGCGAAAGGTCTCGGCGACGAAGATTCGCCCCTGCTCATCGAAGGCGAACGCGACCGGGTTGGCGAGCGAAGGCTCTGCCGCCCAGAGATCGGCTTTCATCCCAGTCGGCACGCGAAACCGATGGATTGCGAGTTCACCCTCATTCGATTTCTCGGCGATTTTTGGCGAGTACGGTTCAGCCGCCATCAGGCCAAGGCCACCGACTATCCAGACCAGACCCGAGAATCTGGCAACACAAACAAGAGTCCAATTCAAGGGTCGAGTCACGACGTAAGCCTCTGCCGGAAAGTATTCTGAGTTGGAGCGTAACCTACGAGAGCGAACCGGCACCAAACGCCGGACACAGTATTTGCGTAGTTTTGCGTAGTATAGACTCGTCAGAAACCAGTCGCGAGCGGGGCAGCCCAAGCAAACAAATCTTGGAACATTCACGGCCAACTGGACGAGAAATCGACACTGCGGCGATTCGCGTCAGTCATTTTGAATTGCTGGCAGACATTCTCGAAAGCTTCGGGAATGACGTAAATCGATAATACAACTGAAGTTTGTGACACATTCTGCCGCAAGGGGCTTGTCTTGGGTGCAATACTTGCCACAGTGCATCACGGCTAAGACGCATCTCATTTTCTAAGGAAGGAAAACCATGTTAGTGCTCACGCGAGGATTGAAGCAGCAAATTGTGATTGGTGATCAGCAGATCACGGTGACCGTACTGGAGGTCAAGGGGGGACGAGTCCGCTTGGGAATCGAAGCTCCTCCCGAAGTTTCCGTCCGCCGCAAGGAGCTGCTTGATCCCAAACAACAGAACGAAGAGCTTGAACTTGCCATTGCCGAGTGATGGCCCGCCTGAGCCGTTCCATGCGGCACCGATTGAATCGAGTTCGACCTCCCGCCTACTTTGGCTGCTCGTGATCGTGACGATGAAGAATTGTCCCTTCATTGTGGTAGCCGTCTATTCAGAGCGTTGCCAATCGATGCAACCGCTCACTCCACATTTTCCAACCCGAACGATACTCTGACGCTACCTCAGCGGATCGGCTGTCCGCGCGAGGCCGTCCGTTTGGAGTCGCGGCAGTCGAGTGGAGTTTCTGCGGCTCAGCACACGCCTCCCGTTCGAGGAAGGGTTTCGTCGATGAGCAAAGTTCTGTCGGTCATTCTGGGTGGTGGTAAGGGAACTCGACTGTTTCCGCTGACTCAGCACCGGTCGAAGCCGGCCGTGCCGCTCGCGGGGAAGTACCGCATCATCGACATCCCGATCTCGAACTGTCTGAACAGCGGAATGAACCGCATCTACCTGGTGACGCAGTTCAATTCGATGAGCCTCCATCGCCACATCCGCGAAACCTATCGGTTCGACCGGTTTGATGGTGGCTTCGTCGAGGTGCTGGCTGCCCAACAGACGATGGAGGGCGAGGCGTGGTATCAGGGGACCGCGGATGCCGTGCGCAAAAATCTGGCTCACCTGCAACAGAAGGACATCGACTACGTGATGATCCTGTCGGGCGACCAACTCTACCGCATGGATTATCGCGAGATGCTGGCCACACATCAGCAGTCGGGCGCAGAGGTCACGATCGCCGGACTGCCGGTCACGCGCGAGGCGGCTCGCGGGTTCGGCATCATGCGCGTCAACGACGAAGGCCGCGTGGAGGGCTTCCTCGAAAAACCTCAAAGCGATGAAGAGATTGATCGCCTCGTCAGAACCGATCCGAAGTGGATCGACGCGCGGGGGATCAAGAGTCACGGTCGCGACTGCCTCGCCAGCATGGGCATCTATCTTTTCAACCGCGATACGCTCATCGACCTGTTGACACAGTCGGACTACAGCGACTTCGGCAAGGAAGTGTTTCCGATGTCGATTCGGACTCACAAGGTTCACGTCCACCTGTTCGACGGCTATTGGGAGGACATCGGGACGATTCGTTCGTTCTACGATGCCAACCTCGACCTGACGCTGCCCAACGCGCCGTTCGCGCTCGAAAATCAGCAGGCTCCGATTTACACGCACGCCCGGTTTTTGCCCCCGACGCGGTGCGATGGCGTCCGCATTTCGAGAAGCCTGATCGCCGATGGGTGCGTGATTGGTGAAGGCTCGGTCATCGAGAATTCCGTCGTAGGGCTGAGGTGCAAGATTGGACGGAACGTGACAATCTCGAACTCGATTCTGATGGGAGCCGATTACTACCAGACTGACTTGGAATTGGAAGCTGATCGAAAAGCTGGCCGGCCGGCCATTGGATTCGGCGACTACAGCTTTCTGGACGGTGTCATCGTGGACAAGAACTGCCGCATCGGCCAGAGCGTCCATATCGAAGCCAGCCCGGAACTGAAGGCTCCCGCCGACTCACAGGTGGTCATTCAGGACGGCATCATTGTCGTGCCGAAAGAATCCACGCTGGCCGACGGCTGGCGCATCTAGTGATTGGCCAGCACGCTATTACGGGCATGACTTCGTTGAACCGCAAGCTGAAGGCGAGCGGGTGAGTGGCGTAAATCAGACCGACGTGTCCGCAGTACGCTCGCCTTCGGCATGCAGTTCAACGACCGAGGTTCTTTCACGACAGAGAACGCGTCTTCATGGGTTCACTTCCGCGAATCGTGCTGAGCAGTCGCAACCGCAAGAAGATCGGTGAGATCGCCGAACTGATGGCTCCGCACGGGATCGAGTTGATCGGTGTTGCGACCTTCCCGCACGTTCGTGAGGTCGAGGAGGACGGCGATTCGTTTGCCTCCAACGCTGCGAAAAAGGCGAGCGAAGTCGCGAAGCAACTGGGCGAGTGGGTCATCGCCGAGGACAGCGGTTTGTGCGTTGCTGCTCTTGGCGGCGCGCCGGGCATCCATTCGGCGCGCTATGCCGGAGAGCAGGGGGCCGACGAAGCCAACAACCAGAAACTGCTGCGCGAACTGGCCGCCATCCCAACCGAGAAGCGAACGGCTTACTACATTTGCCACGCCGTGTTGTCTGATCCCTCCGGACAGATCCGCCTGTCGTCGGAGGGGCGATGTGGAGGAAGACTACTCACCGAATATCACGGCTCGAACGGTTTTGGCTATGACCCGCTGTTCCTCGTCCCGGAATATCATCAGACGTTTGGAGAGCTCGATGCCGCCGTGAAACGACACGTCAGCCATCGAGCCAAGGCATTCGAGCGGTTGATTCCTCAGATCGTGCGGCTGTTTGGCTGAAACGTCTACCAGCCCGACGCGCAAGCGAGGGCCGAACGTGACTTGAGCGTTTGGCCCTCGCTTGCGCGTCGGGCTAGGTGCCCTGTCAGGTCTTGATTTTGGGGTAGCCATGCTCGCCAGAGCGTTGAGTTAGTTCAGCATCTCCCCCACGTTCTGGCGAACGTGGCTACGAAGACAACCTCACTTCTTAGCTTTGACGCAGCACGAGTTCGGAAATGTGATGTCGATCTCTCTTTTGAACGAGATGAACGATGACCAAGCCTGCTCCCGAGCCGATTGATCTCGCCACGCTGCCCGAACTGGCGCGAGCCGTCATCGTGGCGGATCGGTTTCCGTATCTAGCGTCGATCGACGGCGATCAGCCGCGAGTGCGACCGGTCTCGCCCGTACGGATCGATGGCTTCGTGGTCTTCGTCGCCAACTTGAAGATGTACCACAAGACGGTCGAGATCGCGGCGAACCCGAAGGTTGAGCTGTGCTACCTCGACGACCAGCACGATCAGGTGCGCATCACGGGCGTTGCGGAAGTGGTCACTGAACGGAGCGTCCTGCAAGAAATCTGGGACGCCAATCCGCTGTTGCGTCAGTATCTGGGAAGCCTCGACAACCCGATGCTGGTCGTCTACCGAATCGTACCGCACCAAGTCCGCTTCATGCGCGAGTGGGCACTCGAATACCACGACGTGCCGCTCGGGTGAGTCACACGCCGCAAACCGACTCGCGCTCGCGCAGGCGGCCCGGAACTCTTTTGGCGGCGCAAACGCCGGACCGCCGGTGCGGCCGACTTTGCACAAACAACCACGTTTTGGCCTGAATTATTGTGCCGCCGAAGTGTTTTTTGTGTAGGCCCACGTCTTCTCGAAAACCGGCTGAATCCCCAACTCGGACATGGCACAGATAAGGCGGCAAAGGCCGCGAAGCCAGTGCCGTTGCGGGCGCGGGTTTGTCGCCGTCGTCACTTCGCCGCGATCTTCCACAGCGCCTTGTCGCTGCGGATATAGATCGCTCCGTTGGCGATGGCGGGCGTGCAGAGAAAGGTCTCGTCGAGGTTATTCGTCGCGACGAGCTCGCCCTGTTCGTCGCCCGGCTTCACGACGTGAGCCTCACCCTTCTCGCTGAAGAAGTAGAGATGGCCTCCCGCTGCGACGGGCGATCCGCTGAACGGGCCAGCCATGCGCAGCTTCCACTTTTCGTCGCCGGTCTTCGTGTCTCCGCAGATCAATACACCCGCACCGTTCACGGTGAATATACGACCTTGATAGACGATCGGACTGGCTGTCGCCGGACCAAGCTTGCCGGCTCGCCACAGGACTTCGACGTTGGCGCTGTTCTGAGGAGGCCGGATTGCCGTGATCCCCTGCGACGGAATGTAGACCACGCCGTCAGAGACCACGCTCGACGGAATCGTTGAGGCACCCTCCTTGTAATTCCACACGACCTTGCCGGTCAGCGGCTGGATCGCGGCGAGACCCTCGGACGATTGGAGCAGCACCAAGTCTTCGTCGCTGCCAGCTCCCTTGCCGAGCACGGCGGCTGATGTCCAGTTCGCGCGTTTCGGCCGCGTCATGGTCCAGCGTGAGAGTCCCGTGGCCACGTCCACGCCGGTCGCGAGCGATTCGCTGTCGTTTTCAACCTGAGCGACCACCGTGTCACCGACCACGACGGGCGACGACGCCATGCCGAGACTGTTGCTCACGTTCGGGTGGTCAAACGTCAGGCCGCGATACCACAGCAGGTTGCCGTCGAGATCCAGGCAGACCAGATCGTTGCTCGAATAGAGTGCGAAGATCCGTTTCCCGTCGCTCGCCGGTGTCGGCGCGGCGTTGCACGTTTTGGGGTGGCTCATCGTGCGACCAGTGGCCGTGAACTGACGCTCCCAAACCGGCGAACCATCCGCCGCATTGAAGCAGATCACGTGTAACCGATCCTGTCGATAACCGCTCGAACAGGTGACGAAGACTCGGTCGCCCACAATGATCGGCGACGAAAGGCCGCGTCCAGGCAGAGCCACCTTCCACGCAATGTTCTCCGTGTCAGACCACTTCACGGGCAGAGTCGCCTCTTCCGAAACGCCCGTCGTGTCGTTGCCCCGAAACTGCCGCCAATCGCCAGCCGTGACGAGCGAACTCAGTGCGAGAAAAGCCACCAGTGAAATTGTCGTCGTTCGCATGTCGTGATTCCAGACGGCTGTCAGATTGAGGTCGTGATGTCGATTTTGAGTTACTCGTGCGTCATCAAGTCTTGATTTTGGGGTCGCTGAACTCGCAAGAGCTCAGGGCCTGAAGTCTTGTGACTTCAGCGACCCTCGTTTCTAGACTTGAAGAAACATTAGGCGGTGTTGACATTCATGCGAGCAGGATAATGGTTGCGGCCAAGTGGAGGAAGGCGAGGAGGTTGCGTGCGGTTTTGTCGTAGCGGGTCGCGATGCGGCGGCATTGCTTGAGTCGTGCGAACAGACGCTCGATGTGATTGCGTTCGCGGTACAGTTGCTTGTCGTAGGGGCGTTGAACTTTGCGGTTGCTCTTGGGGGGAATCACGGCTTGGCCGCCCTGATCGTGGATCGCCTGAAGCACCTTGTCACCGTCGTAGCCCTTGTCGGCGATCACCTGTTCCGCCGCCAGTCCCTCCAGCAGTGTCGCGGCCTGAGTGATGTCGTGCGTCTGACCGGGCGTTAACAGAAACTTCACCGGGTTGCCGAGACCGTCGCAGGCCGCAGGGATCTTCGTGCCGAATCCGCGGCGTGACCGACCAAGCTCCTGAGGCCCGTTTTTTTTGAGCACCCGCCGCATGAATATGAGCCCGAATGATCGTGGCATCGAGCATCACCCACTCCAGATCGGGATCTTGGAGGGCGTCGAAGACCCGCTGCCACACCCCCTTCTTGGCCCAACGATTGAACCGCTGAAAGACACGATTCGATTCGCCGAATCGTTCCGGCAGGTCACGCCACGGTGCTCCCGTGCGAGCGATCCACAAGACCGCCTCTAGGAACAACCGATTGTCGTCGCCGCGGCGTCCCGGACTCCCCGGCCGACCCGGTAACAGACCTTCCACCCGCTCCCATTGTTCGTCAGACAATTCAAATCGCCGCATGACATTCCTCCTCCTTGGAGCAAATTCCACTCACGCGGTTTACCAGCGATCTCCCGTTTCGCAAAGAGAATGTCAACACGGCTTAGCATTGTAAATCCGCAGCAAGTCGATGATTTCTTCAATCGACCATAGATGGTCAGTGACTCCGGCCTTCATCGCTGGAGTTGATCGCAGCGTCTGGTGGATACGGGCGAAATTGTAATGCATGAAATGCAGCGTGGCAGCATGCTCCCAGTTTTCGAGCTTCTTACTGAAGGCGTTCGTGAGCCGGGTGAAT
>JAYUFF010000100.1:0-2724 GCA_043738825.1 Schlesneria sp. | reverse complement strand
GCGAGGGTCTGGTACGCTTTTGCCTCGCCTGCCTCAAGGATCGTCCTGCCCGCTTGTTGCCCCACGCCGAGTTCGCCCTCGCCCGTTTGGAGAACCCGCTCATGCCCACCGCTTCACTGCTGTTATCGACTTTGTTCGTCCGTCGTCTGGTGTTGTTGTCATTCGCCGGGGCGATGTTTTTTCCTCTGGCAGACACAACGCAAAACGTCATGGCTCAGGAACCGAAGGCGAAGAAACCGGCCAAGGCTCCGAGCGACAAGACCAACGATGACAAACCGGCCGCCGACGCAACCCAGGAGAAGGTCGAGAACCCGTTCCCGGATCGCCCTTCCGCGCCGGAACTGGATGGCGGCGTCGAATGGCTCAACACGGGTGGGCCGATCTCGATGAAGGATCTGCGCGGCAAGATCGTGCTGCTCGACTTCTGGACCTTCTGCTGCATCAACTGCATGCACGTTCTGCCCGATCTGGACTTCCTCGAAAAGAAGTATGGCAAAGAGATTGTCGTCATCGGCGTTCACTCGGCCAAGTTTGACAACGAGAAGGAAACCGGCAACATCCGCAAGGCGATCCTGCGGTACGAAATCGAGCATCCCGTCATCAACGACGCCAACATGATCGTCTGGCGCAAGTTCGGCGTGAGGGCCTGGCCGTCGCTGGTCGTCGTCGATCCGGAAGGTCACTACGTCGGCCAGGTCTCGGGCGAGGGGAACCGCGAACTGCTCGACACGGTCATTCAGAAGCTGGTTGCCTATCACAAGGCCAAGGGGACGCTCGACGAGACGCCGGTGAAGTTCGATCTGGAACGGAGCAAGGCGGCGGAGACCCCGCTCCGATTTCCCGGCAAGGTGCTGGCCGATGCGGTCCGCAAACGGCTGTTCATCTCCGACAGCAACCACAATCGGATCGTCGTCAGCTCGCTGGAGGGCAAGTTGCTCGACGTGATCGGCAGCGGCGCGATCGGCGCGAAGGACGGAGGCTACTCGAACGCGCAGTTCGATCACCCGCAGGGGATGACGCTGCTCGGCGACACGCTCTACGTGGCCGACACCGAGAACCATCAACTCCGCGCAGTGGACCTCGCGAAGAAAACGGTTTCGACGCTGTCGGGCACGGGCGAGCAGGCCCGCACCCGACCGGGAGGCGGCGCGCTGCGCGAGACGGCTCTGAACAGTCCCTGGGATTTGTGCGTGGTCGATGGCGTGCTGTACGTCGCGATGGCCGGGCCGCATCAGATTTGGGCGCACAAGCTCGGGTCAAACACGATTTGGCCGTATGCCGGTTCCGGGCGGGAAGACATTCAAAACGGAGAACTGGATGAGGGAGCATTGGCCCAACCATCGGGCATCACGACCGACGGCAAGAATCTGTTCATCGTCGATAGTGAAGGCTCGTCGGTGCGCCAGATCACGACCGATCCGAACAACGATCTCTCGGAACCGAAGGGGAAGATTTCGACGCCGGTTGGTCCGCACAGTCTGCCCAACGGACGAACGCTGTTTGAATTCGGCGATGTGGACGGCGCGAAGGACGAGGCCCGTTTCCAGCATCCGCTCGGGATCGTCTTCCACAACGGCGGCCTGTTCGTCGCCGACAGCTACAACCACAAAATCAAGTTCGTGGACCTGAAGACGCGCGAGTCGATCACATGGCTCGGGACCGGCAAGAGTGGCACCAAGCTCGATCCCGCGCAGCTCGCCGAACCGGCCGGACTGGCCATCGCAAATGGAACGCTCTACGTCGCCGACACGAACAACAATCGCATCGTTGCCGTCGAGTTGGCCTCGAAGAAATCTCGCGAGTTCCCCATCGAGGGCCTCGCCGCACCGCAGCCGCTGGCTGAGCCTCACTCCGCCGAATCCAAGGTCCGCACGGTCGAACTCGCTGCGCAACAGATCGCGTCGAGCAGCGGTATCGACTTCGATGTCGAGTTCGCTTTACCCGAAGGCTACAAGCTCAACCCGTTGCTTCCAGTCACGTATCGCCTCGGTGTCGAGGGCGAACAATCGCTCATCGCCTCCGACCA
Organism: Schlesneria sp.; assembly: GCA_043738825.1. Classification (GTDB taxonomy): domain Bacteria; phylum Planctomycetota; class Planctomycetia; order Planctomycetales; family Planctomycetaceae; genus Schlesneria. The sequence goes on along the minus strand of JAYUFF010000100.1, from coordinate 698 downwards.
GTTGCACACGAAGACCGAAGCAACCACCGACGGCGAGTCCACCAAGTTCCGCATCCTGGTCGCCAATCAGACCGGACGCGCCACGTTGCTCGTCACGCTGACCTACGGCTACTGCCGCGACGGCAAGGGCGGCCTCTGCAAAGTTGACTCGGTGAGGTTCAAGCTGCCGGTCGAACTCACCGCGAAGGCAGAAGCCAAGTCGGTGACGCTGAAGGTGTCGCCGAAGTAGTGTTGGGGTGCCAGCCTCGAAGAGGCGACAGGCAATAGCCCACGGCGTGAGCCGTGGGTGGTCGTCACACGAAATGACAAAGCCCCGAAGGGGCGGCACTTCTACTGATTGCGAACATCAGGCACGCGATCAGCGCCGAATCTGCCGCCCCTCCGGGGCTGACGATTGCGGCGTGCTGCCTTTCCCACGGCTGACGCCGTGGGCTATTCCCTGTCACCCCTTCGGGGTTCATGCGAGGAAGCAGCAAACGGCGGTCGCTACTGATCGCGTTGCTGTGACGCGGGTGGTCCGATGGGCAGCATGATCGGTGCGATCATCGGCAACGGCGGCGCATCGCCCAGCCAGAGATGTTGTCGGCCCGCCGCTTTCGGATCGACGATGGTGAGCGGTCGTTGCGCGAGGCTTTCGGTCACGGCGTCCCAATAGAGTTTGAGGCTCGTCAGGCGCGGAGCCTTGCGGTACTCGGTCA
>JAYUFF010000099.1:0-2726 GCA_043738825.1 Schlesneria sp. | reverse complement strand
CGGCGAACGCTTGAGTGTGTTCGCCGTCCCGCTTCCCGACGTGGTAGCAGATCAGCAGCTTCGTGTTGCGATCCATCGCTGTGAACGTGTAGCAGTCGCCTTCATCGTGAAGAGTGATTCCACGGATGCGGGCCGTGCGTTCCTTCAGGCGGACGAACGACCATTGCTCGTCGATTTCGACGGTGTCCGCCTTCACGTCATGGATGCTGGTTTCCAAGAACTTGGCGCATGACTCGCCCGCCTGAACCATCAGGCCAATGATCGCATCGCTGTCGATGCCGGTCAGTCTTTCGGTAGCGCGGATCGACATTCCTTCGAGCAACATCAGCCAAGATCGGCAGGCCGCCCAAGCCGGAAAGCGAACGGGCGGGAGAAGTGTTTCAGGTCCGGCTTACCGCCGACGACAAACAGTCATGGCGTGAGGCGGCTGAACGCGCAGAGCTACCGCTCGCCGCTTGGATCAAGGACCGGCTTGGGAAAGCCGCCAAGCGTGAAGCCCCGAAGGGCTAGCGGAGACCGGGGGAGTTGAACCCATCCGCGCGCACGCGGTCCCTCCGGCGAGGTATAAATCTCACTGCGCCATCCGAGACGCGGGCCGACCTCCGAACTAAGTCGGAAATGCTGCCCAGTTGAGTGGATAGGTGTACATGATCTGCTTGACACACGCTTGGAGAAATGGTTCGCTCGTTCTCATCAGCTTGACTCGGGGTTTAGTTAGAAATAAACTACATGGCCTTCCCGTCGATTGCCGAAAGACTACTCTACAGCGGCAATCGCGGTTCGGTTGAGTACGCCGTTCGGTCGGATGGCACAATGGAGGCAAAGGAGTGGCTTGATAGCCAGCCAGCAACCAAGCAGATGAGTTTTGGCGTTTTGTTTCAGCGGCTTGCAGAGCAGGGGTTTATCCACAACGAACAACAATTTCGCCGATTGCGGGACGAAGTGTGGGAATTCAAGCGCGGAGCCGACAGACTCTTGTGTTTCCACCTCGGAAGTCGCTGGTTGTTGACGCACCGAATCAAAAAATCGGGGGGGCTTGGGAAGTGCCCTCCACATGAGATAGGCCATGCCAAAACAATTGGCAATGAACACGTCGCACTGGAGGCGAAAGAGAACAATTTGAAGAAGAAAGGCGGCAAGTAGTGGCCCTGCAATCGTCACCATTCAAGGATAGGCTCACCGTAACCAGGGATGGGATGCTTATTTGGAATCAAGAGGCAGCCATTCTTGATGTCACTGAATTAGCGTGCAAGCTGATGGCCTCCCACCATATCAGCCGAACTGAATTAGCACACCGCCTCAAGAAGACCAAAGGATATGTTTCACAACTGCTAGACGGCAGCCGCAACATGACTATTCGCACAATCTCTGACGTGTTCACGGTACTTGGATACAAGCTCCGAATTGATTGTGAGCCACTCTCAAAGTCGGACTCCAATAAAATCGTCTACGAATCGATCAGCGAGGCTGGTGGTCTGAACTGGGTCTCTGCCGCAACGGCCACGAACACCGAATTTGCCAGCATGATATGCAGCGTAGACTATGGCATGAATGGAGTGTCGGCTGCGCAGATAGGGGCATTGTGACTGATGGTCAAGAAACGATCCATGAAGAAGGTGTCCCGCAGACGCCTTGTAAAAAAAACACCACAGCCCACCTCGCCGCTACCATCGAGGCTGACTCTCCAGACAATTCGTATCATCGAATCTCACAGTCAACTGGATGTTTTCGATGGTGTGATTCCGGATAAATATGTCACAAACATTCAATCCGGAATTGGTGTTCATCCCGCGGAAAACACGCTTGTCATCAACACAAAAGTCACGGTAACTTCTCCGAATGACGGCACAGGCAAGCCTCAGTCATCAATTGTCATCATGGTCGTTGCGCAGTGTCTGTTTACATTAGACGCCCCAGTCGATCTGACCTCATGTCCTGATGAGGAAGTCAAAGCGACACAGCAGATGGGCCTCTTCATTTCTTGGCCGTATGTGCGACATCACGTTCAGACGAGCACAGGAAGCATGTCGATTCCGCCAATTACCCTTCCGCTTTTGCGAATCCAGCCGCCGCCACAATTGGAAGCTGTAAAACAAGAGTGATGTTCTTACGCTCTTGCAGGGTGACAGCCGAAAGCCTTCCCTCGCCCGGCATCCTGCCACCGGGACGCGGTTCAGCGCAGCTTGGGATTTCAACTCACGTGACGGTCAGTACCCGAATTGACTCGCGTCAGTGACGCAAATAGCGACGGCGTGGCCGATCGCTTTGAGACCATCTCGGATGCCTGGGGATATGCGAATTACCACGAATACGCGTTCGGCTCAAAGCTCGATGCGGACGGAAACCAGTTCATCTCGCTCGGTCTGTCGGAGTCTTACTACTCGCATGCCTTGAATCGTGGCTTCATCATGAAGGTTGCGCCCGATGGAAAAACAACCGCATTCGCCAGTGGCCTGCGCAGCCCCGGCGGGATCGGGTTCGATGAGCACCGCGAGTTGTTCTACGTGGAAAGTCAGGGGCCGTGGAATTGTTCTTGCAGTTTGAAGGCCGTTTCGCAGAACAGCTTTCACGGTCACCCGGCCAGCTTCGAGTGGTACAAGCACTCGCCCGAACTGGGGCCGGTGCCGGAGACGCCGAAGTCAGGAACTCGCATCGCGACCGAGAAGAATCGCGTCAAACAACTGGTCCCCTATGCCGTCATCTTTCCCTATATCCGCATGGGTCGG
>JAYUFF010000098.1:0-7203 GCA_043738825.1 Schlesneria sp. | reverse complement strand
ACCCATTCTGCCTGGTCTGGATCGATGGCATAGATCATTCGCGGTTTGGCATTTCTGCCCCGGCCAATGACTTCGCCACCCGGCGATGGGACCGAGGTGTAACCGAATCGATAATCGCCCGTGCTGAACCGCGCGAGCACAGTTCCCACCTGGCCGCGGAGCACGTTGGCACTCAGATCTTTGATAAATTGTTCATGGTGCAGGCTTGTGAAGATCGCGTTGATCTCCCAGCCTTGGCGGCCTGTATCAATGTTTTCAGTGAGACTGACGACGCGCACCCGATGCACGTGCGCCAGTTCCTTGAGCATGGGCATTGTGATCACGGACTCCCGTGCCAGCCGACTGAGACTGTGGAAGTAGAGAACTTGAAAGTCTCTCCGCTTCGCCGCCGCCAGCAATCGATCAAGGCCAGCCCGGCGAAGCTTGGTCCCGGAAACAGCGTTATCGACAAACTGAAAACCGGGCTCGATCACCAGTCCATCGCGGGATGCCCGCTCATGGCACTCGCGCTGCTGGTCGGCGATACTCTTGTCGTCTTGCAACTCTGAACTGTAGCGTGCATAAGAGGCGGCACTCTGCGAGCCGCCATCAAGATCAGAGGCACCTCGTGATGAACGCCGACTAAAACATCGGGTTGCTGACCCAACAATGCCAAGAGGGAGAGCGGGTGGAAGAGTTTTTGGTTTGTGATCCGTGCTTTGTGCTGAAACTGTGCTGAACGCGATGCCAAGTAACACCAAACAACAACAAATGACCCTGACCAACCAGTGGAGGGTAAGTCGTGCATCCTCAAATGGTTGCGACGCATGTTTACTGACAGCCTGCGGTTGTGAAAATCGAGCAAATTGAATCCCACCCTCTCCACTGGAACCGTCGAGGAAACGCCTGTTTTCTCGGCGGTTTCTTCATTCTCGTCGGAGTCGTCATTCTATTGCGGCTGCGCACCAGAACGCACAGAAGCGCGACTTCGGGCGGGCCGTTTCGGTAAGCGCACCGGCAAGACATCGACCGCATCCGTTCCCGTGGCGCGAATCGTTTCGGGTTCGACCGGCTTCGGACCTGTCGAGGGGAGCGGCGGGAGCTTCTCGACGGCGGCTTGCAGGTCGAACAGACCGGCGTGAGTGTCGCGGTTGAGAGTCAGCCCGACCGTCGAATGCCGCGCGAGCCGTTGCATCACTTTGGCACTCGCGCCCGACCGGTCGAGACGGGACAGGAACGTGTGCCGCAACGCATGGAAGTCGGCTGGCTGGCCTTCGCTGTCACGGTACGGCAGAAAGAAAACCCGTCTTTTCCATCGCTTCGCGTGAGCCGTGAGAGTCTTGGAAAGGAAACTCCGTAGACACCGCCTCGCGCCAGCGGCCCAATCCGCAGCACGGCGCAATTTCAACTCACGCCACCGCCAGCACCTGTTTTTGTTTATCGAGACGATATCGTTTTAGGAATCGTTTTAGGAGCCTGCCTCGGTAATCCACAGCGGGGGCTGTGGTTGGTTGCCCCGGTGTTTGCGAGATCAGCGGGCCGAGGATGCTCAGCGCGGAGCGAACCGGCGTGGCGACGAGTTGCCGGACGAGTTGCATCGTCGCGCGTCTTGCCTGAAAAAGATTCGCGAGGCCAAGACCGCGCTGGAGGCGGAAGCCCGGGCACGCGCTGCGACCGAAAACACGGCTCGCGCAGCCGAAGGGAAGGAGCCGAAGCACGCGGACCTCGACCAGGTTTGAAGCAACTTTGAAGCAACACGGTGCGGCCTAGTTGAGGAATGCAATCGATCGGCCCCACGGTTGAGAGGCGACTGGTTTTTGCCTCGCCGTGCGTTCGATTCGCCACAGGCTGCGGTTCGACTATAACTTCGCATCGGTCGGTCCAAATCAGGAGTCGTTTGGGATGGATGCCGTGTCACCACAATTACGTCGTTTACGTCGTCTGTCGGCCGTGTCGTCGTGCGTGTTGGTCCTGTCGATCGGCACGTTCTCGCTGGCCGAGGATCAATCTCCCGCAGCACGCGGATACGCGGCACTGCGGACTCATCCGTTCCTCCCGCCCGATTTCGATGAGGAGGTGCTGGAGAAACTGTGGACCGTCTGGCCCGAGCCGGAACGATCCGCCGCTGAGAAAGCGGATGCCGCGACGCGCCGCCGGTTGACGTTCTCGTACTACGGTTTGATTCCAGACACTGCGATGGCTGGCCCGCACGTTGTTGAGCCGAACGAGGAGCCTCCAAAAACGAAGCCGCTCGGGTACGTGGTTGATGAGCGTGGCGTGTGGACGATGAACTGTCTGGCCTGCCACGGCGGGAAGGTGGCGGGGCAAGTCATTCCCGGCTTGCCGAACTCTCACGTCGCGTTGCAGACGCTGACCGAGGACGTGCGGCTGGTGAAGCTGCAACAGGGGAAGAAACTCTCGCACCTCGATCTGGCAACGTTGCAGTTGCCGCTCAGCACAACCGACGGCACCACGAACGCGGTCATCTTCGGAGTCGTCTTGGGAACATACCGCAATCCCGACATGAGCGTGGACACCAAACGCAAACTGCCGCCGCTGATGCATCACGATGTCGATGCCCCGCCGTTCTGGAACGTCCACAAGAAGAGGTCGCTCTACGCGGACGGCCACGCGCCGAAGACGCCTCGCCCGCTAATGCAGTTCATTTTGCTGCCGCGCGTCTCCCCCGAGACGCTCACGGAGTGGGAGCCTCAATTCGCCGACATCCTCGCGTGGATCGAGTCGCTCGAACCGCCGAAGTATCCGTTCGAGATCGACCGCACGCTGGCCTCGCGCGGCGAGCGAGTCTTCATCGACAACTGCGCCCGCTGTCATGGCACCTACGGTCCCCGTGGGAAGTACGAGCAGCAGACGATCGACCTCGACGAAGTGGGGACCGACCCGCTGCGTTTCAGGTCGCTGACCCGCGAACATCGCCAGTGGATCAAGGAGAGTTGGATGAGCCACTACGGGGCCGACCGCGTCGATGTCGATCCCGTCGGCTACGTCGCCCCGCCGCTCGACGGCATCTGGGCCAGTGCTCCCTACTTTCACAACGGTTCAGTTCCCACGTTGTGGCACGTCCTCCATCCGGCGGCTCGTCCGGTCGTCTGGAAGAGAACCGAAGACGGCTACGACCGACAGAAGGTGGGGTTGGAGATCGAGACCTTCGACAAAGTCCCCTCGACCGCGAAGGCGACAGTCCATCGCCGCCGCTTCTTCGACACGAAGCTCCCCGGCAAAAGTCCCTCGGGCCACACGTTCCCCAACGTATTGGACGAGGACGAGAAACGAGCGTTGCTGGAATACCTCAAGACGTTGTGAGACTTGTTGGTCTTGCGGTGGCCGACGGCCTGCTCAATGTCAGGGCCGCAGAATCCAAGTGAGCGCGACGGCCAGACAGAGTGCGATTCCGACGATGATCCACAACGGCTGAGCCGGTTTTGGCAAGTCTTCGTCGCTCATCCACCGATCGCACGAAGGACAGTACTCGGCAACTTCGAGCATCGTCTTACCGCAGTACGGGCAGTCGATGGTGCCGTCGTCGTGATTGTCTTCGTCGAGGTCGTCGTCCCAATGGTCCCTCATGGCGTGTGCCTCGCCTGCCGGATGTTTTTTAACTTGAGGTCGCACGCATTCGAGATCGCATCCCGAAGCGGACGTGAGGCCACTCGTGCAGCGTGCTCCATCAGGTCGATCATGGCCGAAGCCGAGCAGACGGCCGCGCCACGACGCTGCTCCGCACCGAGACGGATCGTTTGCTCGGCCGATGCTGCCGCGTGGAGAACTCCTGTCATGCCGAGGATCAAACCGGGTTCCTTGCGAGCGACCGTTCGTTACGGGGGGACATCGATCACTCGCCTTGAGCGCCCTCTTGCAGACATCGGCCGACTGTGCGGATTGAACCACGTGAAGCGGGGCGGTTCCACCAACGCTGACTCTGACGATCCGATTAAGCGAGAGTGGGGGAAGTTGATAATCCAGACGACATCTCACAAAGTGTTCACAGTGGTGTTTCCTTTTCCGAGCGGCTCGCTATACTCCTCCCCACTTTGGGAGGACGAGTGTTCCCCCAATGAGTGAAGATGATCGCCGCAACTGCCCACTTTGTTTGTGTCGTCCTGTTCGCCAGTTGGCGTTCAAGACCGCTCGGCCCGGTGATGCGAGACGGTCCCGTCCCGATGGTTCTCTGTGCAGAGTGGGCTTTCTTCGTTTGAAGCTCTCGTCCTTGGCAGGTTCCCGAATGACAGGCCATCCCTAATGGCTTCGATCTTCCCTGTCACCCTGTTGGTGGCAGCCAGTGACCTGTGTGAGTGAGCCGTCTGGCTCGAAGGATGACGATGAGCAAGAATCTGTATGTTGGAAATTTGGCGTTTGGCTGCACGGCCGATGACCTGCGCGAGCTGTTTTCACAGCACGGCAATGTCACTTCGGCCCAGGTCGTTTCGGATCGCGAGACCGGTCGGTCGCGTGGGTTCGGATTCGTGGAAATGACCGATGGAGGCGAAGCCGCGATTTCTGCACTGAATGGTGCCGATTTCCAAGGCCGTGCCGTGACCGTGAACGAAGCCCGTCCTCGTGAAGAGCGTGGCGGCGGTGGCGGTCGCAGTGGCGGTGGTGGCGGTTACGGTGGTGGTGGCGGTCGCAGCGGTGGCGGCGGCTACGGTGGCGGTGGTGGCGGCGGCGGCGGCGGTCGTTACTAAATCTTGCGTTGAGTGATCTCTCGACGCCCAAGGCGAACGATACAAGCGGACGGGGGGCGGCAACGCCCCCCGTCTCTAACTTCGCCCAAAAGATGTGCCGGACCGACCGTGTTGGCAAACAGCCAGTTTTGGCAAACAGCCCGCGAGTCGTGACCGGATTCGAGACGATCTCTAAAAGCGTCTTGTCGCCAAGACAGGTTTCTGTTCTGAACAGAGATGTTCCCGAACAGCGACGGGCCTACGTGTGCCCTTGGCCTTCTATTACTCATGTGAGCGGTACGCCGGCTTCATCGTCGAGCAAGCCGCGTCAATCGTCTCCACGATGTCCTCCACGAATTGCTTCGTTGAGCTTCGTCGCGGCGACTGTTGATTCTACTTGTTGAGTGCCTCCGGTTGCGCAGGGTGCGTACTTGTCGAGTGGCGGACCATCCGGTCTGCCGGACAGGTGGGAGGCAATTCGGTGAGGCACGCCCTGCGGCCGACCTCACATTTTCAGTTGTGGCCCTTGAGCCACGTTAGGAACTCGTTTGAATTCGCCTACTTTTGCTGACTTTGAATTTGTCGAGCCGATTCGGCTCGCCCTGCAGAATGAAAACTACACCACGCCGACGCCAATTCAGGCACAGGCCATCCCACACCTACTCAATGGACGTGACCTGATCGGTTGCGCTCAGACCGGAACGGGGAAGACGGCCGCGTTTGCGTTGCCGATCCTGAACCGACTGGCTCTGGCGAAGAAACCCGTTGTGCCGCGGAAACCGCGCGTGCTGGTCTTGGCTCCGACCCGTGAGCTGGCACTCCAGATCGAAGAGAGCTTCATGACCTACGGTCACGGCCTCAATCTGCGGCAGACAGTCGTAGTCGGCGGCGTTGGCTATACACCGCAGGTCCGTGCCCTGGCGCGAGGCGTCGATATTCTCGTGGCCACACCCGGCCGGTTGCTCGACCTGATGGGACAGGGAGCCGTGCGACTGGACGGTCTGGAAACATTCGTCCTCGACGAAGCCGACCGCATGCTCGACATGGGCTTTCTGCCGGCGATCGAACGGATCGTGGCTGTGCTCCCCAAGCAGCGGCATTCGCTGTTCTTCTCGGCCACGATGCCGCCAGCGTTGATGCCGCTCGTGCAGAGTTTGCTGCATGACCCGGTGAAGGTCGAAGTGGCTCCGCAATCGACGACCGCTGATCGAGTCGATCATCGCGTGATGTACGTGACTCGCGACAACAAGCGATCGCTGCTCACGAGTGTGCTGTCCGACAAGTCGGTCAAGCGGGCGCTGGTCTTCTCACGGACGAAGCACGGTGCGGACAAGATCGCCAAGTGGCTCGAACTGGCCGGGATTTCGAGTGATGCCATCCACGGCAACAAGTCACAAAACGCACGGCAACGGGCGCTGTATGGCTTCCGTGACGGGCAGACTCGCGTGCTGGTGGCGACCGATATCGCGGCCCGTGGCATCGACATCGACAACATCACACACGTCATCAATTTCGATCTGCCGATGGAACCCGAGAACTACGTCCACCGCATCGGCCGCACGGCGCGAGCGGGTGCCGAGGGGATCGCCCTCACGTTCTGCGACGCCGAAGAACGGGGTCTGCTGCGCAGCATCGAGCGGATCATCAAGCAGCAGATTCCCGTCGTCGAGGACCATCCGCACCGGATGAACCTCGCGGGACTGCCACCTGCGAGCGGTAAGCCGCAACTGCGCGGTGCAGGCCGTTCCGGCGGAACCTCCCGTCCGAGCCGACGCCCCGAGCGCGGAGCCGCCTCGTCAACAGGACGTTCTGCGCCGCGAGGCGATGCACCGTCGGAAGGCCGTTCCACAGCGCAGCGTCATTCCAAGACGGGAGCCGTCGGCTTCAAGTTCCGCAGCCGACGCGAACCGTGACGGCTTTCCGCCTCAGTTCAAGACCATCGCCTTTCTGAATTTGGGTGCCACGGTCACGCTACGCCGGTAACCCTTTGGGGGAGGTTTTGAAAGCAGTCTCGATGCGATGGGGGGGGCGATCATTTTTTCGATTGTCACAAGGCAGGAATGGTCTGACGCTCACCCGAAAGGAATCGGGAATGTCGCATCGAGACGGAGACGGTCTGATCGGATCGGGCCGTTACGCTCCGGAGTTGTCGGTGGCGGTCGAGTGGGTGTTGTCCGAGGTCGAGTGGACGGAGGTCACGCTGCGCGGCGACGGTGGTTGGACCGTGCGGGCGTTGGCGACGGCGGCACGGCGGTGGGGGTGGTCCGTCGAAGCGGCACTCACGTGTCGCGGAAGGCTCGCACCTGTTCGGGCTGCCGCGTCCTCGGCCTTGCCGTCCTTCACGTCCCGCTGGCGAGTGCTCACCTGCCAGTTGCTGCCGAACTTGATCCCATACGGCGGATCGAAATAGATCGTCTGCACCTGACCCTTCAAGCCCTCCTTTTCCGCCAGACTGGTCATCACCGCCAGACTGTCCCCCAGAATCATCCGGTTCGACCAGTGCTGGTCGTGATGGTAGAAGTCCACCTTCTTGTCGAACGTG